>JBJTPO010000718.1:0-4271 GCA_046075145.1 Planctomycetota bacterium | reverse complement strand
GCCACCTCGGCGCCGGCCGCGACCCGCACCATGCCGTCGGGCACCGTGAGCTGGTGATGGCCCTCGGCAGGCCGCACGAGGCTGAAGAGTCCCGGCTTCGTCGTCGGCCGGCCGTCGGGGCCCGGGACCGTCGCGTCGGCGAACTGCAGCGTGCCCAGGGCGCCCCACAGCGCCATCAAGCCGATCAGCATGCCGAAGTCGCCGACCCGGTTGACGATGAAGGCCTTGTTGGCGGCGGTCGAAGCGCTCTTCCGCTCGTAGTAGAAGCCGATCAGGAACCAGGAGCAGATCCCCACGAGTTCCCAGAAGATGAACACCATCGCCAGGTTGCCGGCGATCACGATGCCGAGCATCGAGAAGCAGAACAGCGAGAGGGCCTGGAAGAACCGGGGAAACCTGCCCGGTCGGTGGAGGTGGTGGCCGTCGGCCAGCGTCACCTCGTGGTCGGTGACGTCGTGGAGTTCGTCGTGCATGTAGCCCGACGCGTAGACGTGGATGCAGGTGGCGATGAAGGTCACCACCACGAACATCAGGATCGTGAGGGCATCGATGTACCAGCCGATCGAGAGCTTGAGCCGGCCGCCCTGGTAGAGCGTGTACCAGTCGCCTGAATAGGCGATCGGGCCGTGCGCCTCGCCGTGGCCGTCGCCATGACCGCCGCCGGCGTGATCACCGTGTCCAGCGTCGGCTCCCGCCGGCTTCTCCGGCGACTCGGCCGCGTAGGCCGTGCCGGCCGCGGGCTCCAAGACTGCATGCTCGCCGTGGCCCCCGTGGTGGCTCGGCGCGACGGGATGAGCGCCCAGCCAGACGGCGAACGCCGTCAGCGAGAGCACCAGCGAGGTCACGATCGCCGCCGTGGCCACCCAGGCGGCGTTGCGGCCGTGGGGCCCCATCCGGGGGCCGAAAAACAGGATCAGCACGAACGAGGCCAACGGCGTGAGCCAGGCCAGGCCGAGCAGCAGCGGAAGTTGGGCGGCAAGATCCATGAACGGTGCTCGGTGCGGTGCGGCGGTGCCGGCGTGCGGCGGCTCAGCCCTTGAGGTCGTCGGCCCGATCGACGTCGACCGTGGCGTGGTTGTTGTAGAAGTTGAGCGTGATGGCCAGCGCGACGGCCGCCTCGGCGGCCGCCAACACGATCACGAACACGGCGATCGCCTGGCCGTCGAGGCCGAGCGAGCGGGCGCCGTCGCCCGCCAGATACGGCGAGGCGAAGGCCACGAAGTTGACGTTGGCCCCGTTGAGCACCAGTTCGATGCCCATCAGCACGCCGAGGGCGTTCCGCTTGGTGGCCATGCAGGCCACGCCGGCTGTGAACATGATCGCGCCCACCACGAGGTAGTGGGCCACGCTCACCGGCTCGGTGATGAGGAAGCCGAACAGCGGCGGAACGGCGGCAAGGGAGCCGATCATCGGGAACCCCCCGTGAGCACCGGACCGCCAGGGGGACCGCCCGCGAGCACGGAGCCAGCCCCCGCAGGCCCGCGGCCGATCGCGGCGTGCTCTGCCACCGAGGCCGGTGGCTCGACCGACGCGGCCACCTCGATGGCCCGCGGCGTCTTGCGGCGCTTGGCCCGGGCCAGGTAGGCGGCCCCGACCAGCACCACGAGCAGGTGCACCGAGACGATCTCGAACGGCAGGAGGTAGCCGGGCCGCACGGCCGCCTCGGCCGCGCCGGCCGCCGGCTCGTCCACCCGCACGCCGACCAGCGCCATGCCGAGCGGGGTGGCCGCAGGCTCGGCCAGGCTCCCCGACGCCGGCGCCCGCCAGGCCGGCACGGAGAGCCCGGCCAGCAGGAGCGCCCCGAGCAGGGCGAGCCCCACGACGCCCGCCAGCGCCCGGTCGCCGCTGCTGGTCGCGATCGAGACGAAGGGCGCCTGGGCCGTGAGCATCACGCCGAACACCAGCAGCACGAGCGTGCCGCCGACGTAGATCATCAACTGCATGGCACCGACAAACTCGGCGCCGGCGAGCAGGAAGAGCCCCGCCGTGGCCGCCAGCGAGAGCACGAGATAGAGGGCCATCCGCACGACGTTGGTGGCGGCAACCACGGCCACCGCGAAGCCGCAGGCGATCGCGGCGAACAGAACAAAGAAGAACGAATGCCAGTTGATCGCCGCCACCGGCAAGGCGACCCACCCGAGAAGCGCTGCGGGAGCGACGAGGGCGGGAATCATGGCGTCACCTCGCGGGTCGCCTGGGCCACCTTCTCACCCTCGGCCACGGGCTTGGCGGCGGCCCGACCGCCCGGCCCCTCGAGCCAGCCCTCCCGGATCTCGCCGCCCGGCCGACCCACGCCCGGCAGCAGGCCGCCGGGGAGCGTGATCTGCCAGAGCATCGCCCCGGCAAACATCACCGCCGCGATCGGCGTGCAGTATTTCAGGCAGGTGGTCATCACCTGATCGATCCGCAGCCGGGGCAGCGTCCAGCGGATCCACATCATGATGATCACGCCCAGCGATGCCTTTCCGACCAGGTTCACGAGACCCAGGAGCCGCACGGCGTAGGGGGCCGTGTCGCACGTGCCCTCGGAGAGGCCGAGCAGCGCGGCCACCGGAAGCGGGCCATTCCAGCCGCCGAGAAAGAGCACGGCGGCCATCGCGCTGACCAGGAACATCGAGCCGTATTCGGCCATGAAGAAGTAGCTCCAGCGGAGCCCGGAATACTCCGTGTGGAAGCCGGCCACGAGTTCGCTCTCGGCCTCGGCCAGGTCGAAGGGGGCCCGGTTGACGCTGGCCACGGCGCAGGTCACGTAGACCCAGAACACGACGAACGTGAAGGGGTCGTGAAACAGGTACCAGTTCCAGAACCAGCCGGCCTGCTTCTCCGCAATCGTGACCATGTCCATGCTGCCGGCGAGCATCACCGGCACGACCACGCACATCCCGAGCGGCACCTCGTAGCTGACCACCTGGGCCGCCTCGCGCATCGCCCCGAAGAGCGACCACTTCGACGCCGACGCGTAGCCCGCCAGGATCACTCCGAACACCTCGAGGCCCAGCACGGCGACCACGAAGAACACGGCCACATTGAGCCGCTGGCCCACCACGTCGAAGGCGAACGGCAGCGCAATGAAGGCGCAGAACGAGGCGCAGAAGCTCACGTAGGGGGCGAGCCGAAAGAGCAGCCCGTCGGCCCCCTCGGGCATCAGGTCTTCCTTGGCCAAGAGTTTGATGCCGTCGGCCACCGACTGGAGCCAGCCAAAGCGACCGCCGGTGCGGGTGGGCCCGAGCCGGTCCTGGATCCGCGCCGACACCTTTCGCTCGGCCCAGATGAAGGCCAAGGCCCCGCCGGCGATCACGTTGAGCACGAGCACCGCCGACACGATCGCCGCGATGGTCCAGGCCAGCAGGCCGGAAAGCCCGAGACTCGTGAGGAAGTCGACCATGATCCGTCACCACGACGTCGCTGCGCCGACCCCGACCCGCGGTTTTCCCGGGCGGGAACCGACTTCGTGAAAAATCGCACGAAGTGTGCCGTCTGCCGCCACTTTTCACAAGTGGCGGCCGGAAAACGCCCGTCAGCCCGCTACCGGTCGATCTCGCCCATCACGATGTCGAGCGAGCCGACGATCGCCGGCACGTCGGCGATCAGGCAGCCGCGGCAGAGCTCAGGGGCGACCGCCAGGTTCGAGAACGAGCTCGACCTGGCCCGGGCCCGCCACGGAATCGCCGAGCCGTCGCTCACCACGTAGAAGCCCATCTGGCCCTTTGGGCACTCGGTCTCCAAATAGGCGTCGCCGGCGGGCATCTTCTCGGTGAGCTTCAGCGGCTCGCCGATCGTGCCCTTGCAGGCCGAGTACCTGTCGATCGACTGGCGGACCAGATCCATCGACTGGACCACCTCCAGCATTCGCACGAAGAACCGGTGCCAGCAATCGCCCAGCACCGCGTCGGCAGGCACCGCTGGATACTGGTGGTCGCGGGGATAGTGGCCCTTCTTCTGCACGGCCACCTCGAAGGCGTAGCCGTCGTACATCGCGGTGTAGATGGCCTCGCCGTCCCGCCTGAGATCCTGATCCACGCCGCTGCCGCGGAGCACCGGCCCCGAGCAGCCGTATTCGATCGCCAGGTCGCGGGAGAGCACGCCGATGGCCGCCGTCCGCTTCACGAAGATCGCGTTGGTGGTCAGGAGCGTGTGATACTCCTGGATGATCGGCTCGAACTGGTCGAGGAAGGCCTCGCAGCGGCCCAGCCAGCCCGGCGGCAGGTCGGCCGTCAGGCCGCCGACGGTGATGTAGCTGTAGGTGAGCCGGGCCCCGCACGCCTCCTCGA
>JBJTPO010000717.1:0-5791 GCA_046075145.1 Planctomycetota bacterium | reverse complement strand
CTCGGCTGCCCCTCCGCCTCGCCAAGGCTTCGCGGGCCATGGATGGCCGCGAAGCCGTGAAACTAAAAAACGTCGAGGTTGAAGTGATGGCCCTGGTGGTAGCGGCGATCCTTCGGGTAATAGTTCTGCCACGACCGGTTGTAGACCGGGACCCGCATCTCCTGCGGATAGCGGTAGTAGAGGTCGTTGGCCGACTGCATGTAGCCATCGGCATAGAAGTTTTGGGCATACCACACGTAGGGGTAGTGATACAGCCGGTTCCAGTCCTGGGTGTTGTAGGAATAGCCCCACTGGTAGCCGTAGGCCTGCTGGCCCGGCCCCGGCGGCTGGGCGGCGGCGTCGCGGGAACCCGCGAGCAGAGCCAGGGCCAGCGCGGCCCCGGCGGCAAACAGATGCCGAGTCATGAGAATCCCCCCCCGGGAAAAATCGATCCAGGGGATCTATCGGCCGGCCGCACGACCGGTCTTGACGGAAAAACCGTCACCGCCGGAAGAGTCGGCTCACCGCCCGGCGGGCAGGCGGCCCTCGGCGAGTTCGCGATCCCACTCCTCGATCAGGGGCCAGTGGGCCGCGCAGGTGCCGAAGTCGGCCAGCGTCAGGTAGCCCTTGAGCCGGTCGATCGTGCGCTCCAGGAGCCGGTCGTCCTTGGCGAAGATCGGGCCGTGGCTGGGCAACAGCCAGGCCACGTCGCTGGCGGCGATCCGCTCCAGCGAGCGGATGAAGGCGGGGATGTCGCTGCCGTGGTGGGCGTCGATCGCCCCCACGGAGCCGTCGCGGTAGATGTTGTCGCCGGAGAACAGGATGTCGCCCATCCGGAAGGCGAGTTGGCTGTCGGTGTGGCCGGGCGTGTGCCAGACTTCGAGCCGCTGCGACCCGATCTCCAAGATGTCGCCCTCCTCGATCGTGCGGTCGACCGTGACCGGCGGCATCGGCATGTGCACGTTTTGGGCGGCGATCTCCGCGAAGGTCTTGATGCGGTCGCCCTTCTCCAGCGGTTCGACGGCCAGCGGGTGCGAGAGCACCGGCGCCTTGAGGATCGCCTTGGCCTTGGCCAGCCCCTGGATGTGGTCCACGTCGGCGTGGGTCGCAATCAGGCCGCGGCATTGCGAGAAGGGGAAGTCGAGCTGGCGGATCAGTTCCACGATCTCGTCGACGTTCTCCTCGAAGCCGATGTCGATCAGCGCCCAATCGCGGTCGTCGTAGACGAGATAGACGTTGCAGCCGATCCGCCAGCCGGCCTGGTGGTTCATTTCGATCACGCCGGGAAAGAGCGGCCGCCGTTCGAGCATTGTCAGGGAGGATCCAGGGCGGATTTGCGGGAAGAACCGCGGGAAATCAGACTACTCGAAGGCGAGGACCGGCCTGGCCGGCGCTCGCCCTCGATCCGGCGAACGAGTTTAGGGCGGTGGCGATCGGACGGCAATCGACAGGCCGCGCTCGGCCGCCGCCCGTGTGAGGAACCAGCGGCGTGCAGCCAGCGAACGACGAGCTATCGCCGCAGACGACGTTCGCCGCCTGGGCCGGCGGGATCGCCGAGGCCTGCGAGCTCGTGGAGGCGCTCGAGCCCGTGGCCGCCGAACTGGGGCTCCCGGACGCCGCTGGCCGCGACTGGCACGGCGCCCTGTTCGGCAAGCTCAGGCCCCAGGTCTCCCGCGAGCCGGTGCTGGTGGCCGCTGTCTGCGGGGGCACCAACACCGGCAAGAGCTTGATCACCAACGCGCTCGTCGGAGCGGAGATCAGCCGCTCGCTGCCCGAGGCCGCCCGCACGCTCCATCCGGTGGCCAGCCTGCCCCGCGGGCTCGCGGCGCGGATCGACCTGGCGGCCTTGTTTCCGGGCTTCGAGCCGGTCGCCTGGCGGAGTGAGGAGGACGCGATCGACGCCTCCCGCGGCGACGTGCTCATCTGGCGGGAGGACGAGTCGGGCCGGCAGCCGCAGCGGCTGGTGGTGCTCGACACGCCCGACATCGACGGCACGCTGCGGGAGAACTGGCACCGCGCCGAGCTCGTCCGCAACGCCGCCGACGTGCTCGTCGCCGTGCTCACCCAGCAAAAATACAACGACGCCGCCGTGCGGGATTTTTTCACGGCGGCGGGCGCCTCCGGCAAGACGGTGATCGTGGTCTTCAACATGGTCGCGTGGCCGGCCCAGCGAGAGCGGCTCGCCGGCTGGCTCAGGACCTTCTCCGCCGAGACGGGGATCACGCCGGCGGCGGTCTACGCCGCGCCCCACGACCCGATTGCGGCCGACGCGGGGCGGATCACGTTTCACGCGGTCACCGAGCTGACAGCCGACCTCCGCGACCTGCCCCCGGCGGAGCGATTGGCCGGCGCCGACTTCGACGCCCTCAAGCGCCGGGCGATGCAGGGGGCGCTCGCCGTGGTCCTCGATCCGCGGCACGGTCTCGGCCCCTGGCTCGACGCGTTCGGCGCCCGGGCGGCCGAGTGGCGGGAGTCGCTGACGCTCCTGGAACGCGAGGGGCGGGTGCGGGTGGAACTGCCGCCGGCGCCCCGCGACGTGGTCTGGCAGGAGATCTGGAACTGGCTCGAACCGCGGCGGTCGCAGCTCGATATGGTGGTGAGTCGCGGCTACCGCGCGATCGGCGGCGGGCTCGCCTGGGCGGGCCGGCGGGTGGGCCTCGTTCGCACGCCGGAAGAGCAGCGGGAGGATTTTCAGGGGGTGGAACTGGCGGCGCTCAAGACTGCGCTCGGCGACTTCGTGCAGCGGCTCGAGGATGCCTGCCGCCGCGACGAGCGGCTGGCGGCCGTGCTCGCAAGCCGGCTCACCGCGGCCGACCGCACCGCCTGGTACGCCGATCTCGAACGCCGGCACGCGGCGCTGCCGCTGGTTTCGGAGGGCTACCGGGCGTTTGTGCGGGGCGAACTCGACCGCTTCGCCGCCGCCAATCCGTCGCTCGTGAAGTTCATCGTCGGCGGGCTCAACGTGGGCGCGGTGGCCCGCCCCGTGGTGACGCTTGCGCTGCTCGGGGCGGGCGCCGCGGCCGTACCGGCGGCCGCCGCTGCCGGCGCCGGCGGCCTGTCGGTGCTCGTGCATCACGTGGGCGACTACGCCGTCTGGGCGGTGGCGCCGCTGGTGGGCGAGGGAGCCCTGGGCCTCGCGGTGGCGGGCGTGCGGCCGCTGATCGAGCGGCTGTTTGCCGGCTGGTCGGCCGAGCGGGGCGAGATCCTCGTCGCCACGCTGCACGACGTGGTGCTCGGCGACGGCGTCGAGGACGTGGGGCGGCTGGCCGCGGCGGCCACGCGGCCCGAGATCGCCCGCCTGCGGCAGTTGCTCGCGGACCTCGGCCGGGAGTCTCCAGCGTGACCGATCAGCAGCCACCCGTCGCGACCGAGCCGGCAGCCACGGGCCCCGACTTCGCATCGTTCGACCTGCTCGTGGACGGCCTGGGTCGCTGGGCGGGTTCATTTCCAGAGTGGCCGCCGGCGCGACGGGTGGCCGCGGACTGGCAGGGGGTTGCGCCACGGCTCGACCGCACGCGGCGGGAACTCTCGCGGGTGCTCGTGGTGGGCGTGATCGGCGGCACCGGCACCGGCAAGAGCACGCTCGTCAATGCGCTGGCTCGGGGCGACGTGACCGCGGCGGGCGACGAGGTTCGGCCCACCACGGTGCAGCCGGTCGTGGTGACCGCGCCAGACGTCGACATCTCGTGGCTGCCGCTCGCCGAGATGGCCGCTCGGGTGAGCCGCAGCGAGTCGCCGTCGGTGGCCAACATCGTGCTCGTCGACTGCCCCGACCCCGACACGCAGTCGGAGGGGCCCGGGCCCGAGGCGGGCGACCAGCGGCCGAGCGCCGCCAATCGCAATCGCGACCTGTTGGCCAAGATCCTGCCGGCCTGCGACGTGCTCCTGCTCGTGGCGACGGTGCAGAAGTATCGTTCCTGGATCGTGGCCCGCGAGCTGGCGGCCTTCGCGCCGGGCAGGCCGCTGCTCTTCGTGCAGACGCACGCCTCCCGCGATCCCGACATCCGGGCCGACTGGCGGCGGGAGCTCGAGCGGCAGGGCTTCGTGGTGCCGCGGATCTTCCGGGTCGACGGCGTGGAGGCGGCGGCCCGTGCGGCGGCGGGGCTGGAGCCGGAGCCGGGCTTCGGCGAGCTCGTGGCGGCGATCGAAGCCGAGCTGGTGGGGCGGGCGGCGCGGCGGGTGCGCCGGACCGGCGCGATCGAGCTGACGGACTGGTTCATGCGGCAGGCTGGCGGCCAGCTCGATGCCGTGCGCGACGCCGCCCGGCAGCTGGCCGAGGGTGTGGCGCGGGAGCGGGTCCGGCTCGAGGGCCTGCTGGCCGCGGGCGTGGCCGAGCGGCTGCGGGCGGGGCGGTCGTCCTGGCAGCGGCTGGTGGCCGACGAGGTGGTGGACCGGTGGCACGGCGGCCCGTTCGCCACGTTCCTCCATGTCACGGCGGCGGTCGGGTCGCTGTGGCGCCGGCTGCGGCCGAGCGGCGGCTTCGTGGGGCGGCTCTTGGCCGGTGAACCGGCCGCCGTCGCGGCCGGCCGGGGAGGCTGGCGGACGGTCGAGGAACTCGGGCTCATGGCCGGCGAGGTCGAGCAGTCGCGGAGCGTGCTGGCCGGGCTGGCCGCGCGGGCGGCAGTGGTGGACCCGCTGGTCGGCCGGGCCCGGCTCGACGCGGCGAGCCTGCCGGCCGCGGCAGGCACAGTTGTTGATCGGGCCGGCGGCTGGCTGGCGACCGGCATCGAGCGGCTGGTGGCCGAGCGGCGCGGGCGGATCGGCGGCCGGCTGGCCCACGCGATCTTCGAGACCCTGTTTTCGTCGCTGCTCGTGTTCGTCCTGGTCCGCGCCGGCTGGAGCTTCTTTCACGGCACGCTCTGGGAAGGGCGGCCCGTGTCCGGCATCGGCTTTCTGCAGGAATCGCTGGTGTGGGTGATCCTATGGGGGCTGTCGCTCCGCTGGCTGCTCCTGTGGCTGGTGCGGGCGGGCCTCGATCGCGACATCACGGCGCTCGTCCGCAGCCTGCCGGAAGCGGAGCTCGTCGATCCGCTGCTTGCCGACTTCGCGACCGCGGCGGAGAGGGTGCAAGGCTTCCTCGCCGCGGGTGAGCGGCTCGCCGGCGAAGCCAAGACCCTGGCCGCCGCCGTGGCCGAGCCCTCCGGTCTCGGCCGCCTCCGCCGCATCGGCGAGTAGCCCCAGACGAAATTGCCGCGGCCCGGAGGTTTCCCCCCGGGCCGCGGTCACTCGTGTCGATGTCGGGCAACAGGTTCCGTTCCGACCTATCGACCCTCAACTCACTTGGTGGCGACCATCCGGCTCACCGGGGCGTCGATCGAAGCCGAGCAGTCGGGGGCCGCACCGCAGGCCGGCTCCGCACCGCAGGCCGGCTCGCAGCAGCCGTTGCCGGCATCGCAGCCCGGCTCGCAGCAGCTGTCGCCGCAGCAGCTCGCCTTCCGGCACTTCTTGGCGGCGTGGATCGCCTTCAGAAGGTCACGGATGGGCGTGTGCTTCTTCCGAACGCTGCAGCAGCCAGCACCGGCGTCGCAAGCCGGCTCGCAGCAGCCGTTGCCGGCGTCGCAAGCGGGCTCCGTGCACCCGTTGCCAGCGTCGCAGGCGGGCTCCGTGCACCCGTTGCCAGCGTCGCAGGCCGGCTCGCAGCAGCTATCGCCGCAGCAGCTCTTGTGCTTCCGCTTGCACTTCTCGAACAGACCCTTCAGGCCACCGAACAGGTCATGCTTCTTCCGGCACTTCCGAACCTCGCAGCAGCCCGCACCGGCGTCGCAGGCCGGCTCGCAGCAGCCGTTGCCGGCGTCGCAAGCGGGCTCCGTGC
>JBJTPO010000716.1:0-4240 GCA_046075145.1 Planctomycetota bacterium | reverse complement strand
CTGGCCGACTTTCTGATCGTTGGTAAGGGCCTGGCCTTCAGCCGGCCGGTGCCTGCCTCGGTGCTTTCGGACCTATTCGAGTCGGTGGTGGCGGCGATCTACCTCGACGGCGGCATCGAGGCGGTGCGGCCGTTCGTCGATCGCCTGCTCGGGCCCGAGATCGACAAGGTGGTCTCGGGGGAGGTGGGATCCAACCACAAGTCGCTCCTTCAGCAGCTCGCCCAGCGGGATTTTGGACTCACGCCCACCTACGAAGTGGTCGCCGAGGAGGGCCCCGACCACAGCAAGAGCTTCCACGTCTCGGCCCAGATCGGCAGCCGCCGCTATGCTCCCGCCTGGGGCCGCAACAAGAAGGAGGCCGAGCAACGGGCCGCCTCCAACGCCCTGGTGGAGCTCGGCGGGATCACCACCGCCCCGACCGAGCCCAGCGACGAATGACACACGGACGCGTCCCCAGGAGCGGCTTCGCCATGACCAACCTCGGCTTCTGGCTGGCGATTCTCGCGAGCGTGCTCTGGGGGCTGACCTACTGTCTCGATGAACGGGTCTTGGAGGGACTCTCGGTCGCGAAACTCTATTTCCTTCACTGCCTGTGCGGCGCCGCCGTTGCGGCCGGGGTGCTCCTGGCGCAGGGCAGCTCGCTCCAGGGGCTGTTCGCGTTCGACACGGCGAAGGCGAGCCTGCCCTTGGTGGGCGTGACGCTCGTCACGGCCACCTCGGCGGCGTTCGCGATCCTGGCCTCGATCCAGTTGCTGGGCGCCACCAAGTCGGCGGTGCTCGAGATCTCCTACCCGCTGTTCGTGGCGTTGTTTTCGGCCTGGCTTTTCCAGGGCCAGCTCGAGCTTCCCGTGGTGATCGGGGGGGTGTTCGTCTTCATCGGCTCGGCGATCATCGTGATGGCGAAGTGAAGCCGGACGCGTGGCCCCGCGGCAACGCCTGAGGCCGCCCCGGACACCACCTGCGACCGGCCGGCTGCGGGCGGCGCCAGTCGTGCTCCGGGCACAGGTTGGGGGTCGCTTTTGCCGTCGCCGGCGTTGCGGTGTATAGTCGGATCGTTGGTTGGAGACGACGTGAGACGTTGCGCGGTGACCATTCGGTCGTTGCCGCTGCTTTTTGCTCGCCTTGACTATCTGGCGGGCTGCCATTTTCTGGCCCTTTCGTCGTGACCCCGAAAGCATCCCCGGGTCATTTCATGTGGAGTGTCTTTCATGGGTAAGCGACTGTACGTGGGCAACCTGGCCTACAGCGTCACGAGCGAATCGCTCGAGCAGATGTTTCTTGAGTTCGGCACCGTGGTGAGCGCGCAGGTCGTCACCGACCGCGAGACAGGCCGAAGCAAGGGGTTCGGATTCGTGGAGATGCAGGCCGACGACGCCGCCCAGCGGGCGATCAGCGGCTTGCACGAGAAGGACTGCGGCGGCCGTCCCCTCACGGTCAACGAGGCGAAGCCCCGCGAGAGCGGTGGTGGGGGCGGCGGACGCGGCGGGCGCCGCTTCTAGGCCGAACGCGTGATGCCCAAGACCGCATCGACCGACTCCGCTGGCCCGCCCGTCCATCCCGGCCACCTTCCGTTCGACTCCCTGGGCCTCTCCCCCGAGGTGCTCAGGGCGGTCGCCAAGCTCGGCTTCGAGGAAACCGCCCCGATCCAGGCGGCCGCGATCCCGCTGATCATGCAGGGTCACGACGTGGTGGGCCAGTCGGAGACCGGCTCGGGCAAGACGGCGGCCTTCTGCATTCCGGCGATCGAGCGGGTCGATCCCGCGCGGCGCGGCGTGCAGGCGCTGATCCTGGTGCCCACCCGCGAGCTCGCCACCCAGGTCGCCGACGAGGTCCACAAACTGGCGGCCTTCAAGCGAGGCGTGCGGTCGGTGCCGATCTACGGCGGCGCATCGTATGAGCGGCAGTTCGCCGAGCTGGCCCGGGGCGCGCAGATCGTCGTCGGCACGCCCGGCCGGCTCACCGACCTGCTGGCCCGGGCCGCGCTCGATCTCTCGGCGGTGCGGCTGCTCGTACTCGACGAGGCCGACCGGATGCTCGACATGGGCTTCCGGGAAGACATCGAGAAGCTCCTCGCGGCCGCCCCGGCCGAGCGGCAGACGGTGTTCTTCTCAGCCACGATCTCGCCGGCGATTCAAGGGCTCGTTCGGGGCCACTCGCGGGATCCGAAGTTCGTGACGATCGCGCAGCGGGTCGTGGCCGGGCCGCCCCTGGTAGACCAGGTGTATTACGAGGTGCGGCACCACGCGAAGTTCGAAGCGCTCGCCAGGCTGATCGACTACTACGACGTCAAGAGCGGCGTGATCTTCTGCAACACCCAGCAGATGGTCGAACAGCTCGCCGATTCGCTCGTGGCCCGCGGCTGCTCGGCGGAGCGGCTCCATGGCGGCATGGCCCAGGCCCAGCGCACCCGCGTGATGGCGAGCTTCAAGCAGGCGGGCTTCGCCTTCCTCGTTGCCACGGACGTGGCCGCCCGCGGCATCGACGTCAACGACCTCGAGCTCGTGGTGAACTACGACCTGCCCTACGACCCCGAAGACTACGTGCATCGCATCGGCCGCACGGGCCGCGCGGGCCGCAAGGGGCGGGCCGTGACGCTCGTGTCGGGGGCGGGCATCTACAAGCTCCAGTCGATCGAACGCTTCACCCGCACCCGGATCCGACGCGAGTCGATGCCGACCGTCGAGGCCGTCGAGAGCCGCAAATCCGACGCGCTACACGAGAAGCTGCATGCGGCACTCGAGGCGGCCGACACGCCCCGCAGCCACCCGCTGGTAGAACGGCTGTTGGAGCAGGGCTACACGCCCACGGAGGTGGCCGCCGCGATCCTTCATCATTTCGCCCCGCCGACGCCGGTGCCCGCCAGTGACGACGCCGCCCTCTTCCCTCCCGCTGACCGTGGCCGGCCGCCGGCCGGCAAGCGCTGGGGTAAGCCGACCAAACCCCGTCCCGGTCGAGGCGGTGACGGCAAACCGGAGACCTCGGGCCCGCGCAAGCCGGAGAAGTTCGGCGCCCGCAAGCCACGGAAGTTCGGCCCGCGGAAGCCGAAGCGGTAGTGGCTCGCGACGGGGCAAGTCAGATCGCCGGCGGAGCATTGCAACGCCCTGCCGCAGGCCACTCCGCCCAACCTGTCCACCGTCGGCGTCACAGTCCTTCCGCTCGCCAGCGTGCCTCGACCATGTCGGCCATCTCCCGGGCCTGCTCCTCCAGTTCCTCCAGCAACTCGATGTCGTCGGCATCGGTGGCCCGCCGGGCCAGGAACAACAGATAGTTGGCCTCGTTCCGCCAGGCCTTGAGCCAGTCCGGGCGAAACGACACCGGCCGGTAGATCAGGCTTTCAAGCCGCAGAAACTCGTCGCCGGAAAGCGTCACAGGGGATTTCTCCGGTACCCTTCCGCACGCGACTCCCGGACCCGGCTCATCGTCACGAGCATCCGGTTGCTATGCCGGGGCGCGGCGAAGGTATCGGGCAGCGGCGTTCCCTCCCGCACGATGCAGAGCAGACGGGTGTCGCCATCGAGCCGGTAGATGCCGTGAAAACGACTCGGCTTGATCCCTTCGCTGCCGAGCGTTTGCATCTCGAAGCTTTTCGGATTCGTGTCCTGCCGAATCCTGCTCGTGCCCGCGGCGACGGGCAGGCGTTTGAGGAACACTATCCACGCGCCGTCAGCCTCATAGGCGACCCGCAGCCGTGCCAACCATTCCGGATCGACGGGGGTGCCGTCCCACTCGACCGCGACCACCTCCCAAGCCCCGGTCGAAATCGCCTGATCGTCGGCGGCTGCCAAGCACCACCTGTTGCTCACCGCAAGCGCACCAACGATGGCCAGGAGCCTCGCTGCACGCCACCCTGTCGTGAGCGAAAGACAGCATCCCCCGCGTGCCACATCGTCGGGGATCCCAATCGCGTCGCCCTCAGACAGCGGCACTCGCATGACAACCTCCGCTCGGTCACGTTTGCAGCGAATCCTAGGGCGAGTTTCCAGCACCGGGCTGCAAACCGACAGTCCGAACTGGCGTGGCCGGCCAACCTCATCCGCGTGGTGGTGCGATAGTCTGCGGGCCAGCGAGCGCGCGAGCAAGGGGGCAGCCGGCCGCCACGGGCTCGCCCCGGCGGTAGGCCCCGAGAATCTCCTTCGACCGCTGGGCAAGCATCCGCCGGACCTCCCGCCGCTGGCCCTTCACCCGGGCGATCTTCATCGAATCGTAGCCCGTTGTCTGGTGCCGCATCCAGGCGATCACG
>JBJTPO010000715.1:0-4893 GCA_046075145.1 Planctomycetota bacterium | reverse complement strand
GTCTTGCCGGATCCCTTCTCGCCGAACACGATCGAGGTGCTCGGGTCGGACGGGCTGCCGAGGATCTTGTCCCAGGCGGGGTGGAACGTGGTCTCGAGGCAGTCCCGCTTGAAGACGGTGTCGGTCTGCGCATCCTCCTCGGCGAACGGGTTGCCGGCGATGCCGTGGTGCTCGAGAAACTCGTGAACTTTCATCGCGGCCGGGGTCGCCGGGGGACGTGGTGCGGGAGGCGGAGACTCAGCGGCCGGCCGGAACCATGCCCTCGATCATCTTCTGGAAGGCCGCGGCATGCCGCTCGACGGTCGCGGCGGGCCCGTAGAACTTGAGGAAGTAGTTGCCCTCGTCCGGCGTCTCGACGATCGCCGCGAGCATCCGATAGTCGGGCCGCTTGACGGTGGTCCCGCCACCGAACGGCCCGCCAGGCTGGTCGAGGTAGGTGCCGGGAATGTCGACGACCGTCACGCCGCAGCCGGCCACCTTGAGCGACTTCTTCGTCACCTTGTCCTTGGTCTCGCCGCCGTCGGGCTGGGTGAACTGCCCGCACCACCGGTCGACGTTGGCCTCGATCGTGCCGCCCGCTCCCATCACCGTCATCCGACCGGCCGGCAGTTCGCCCTCGGAGGGCACCGCAAACTCGGCCTCGATCATCCCCGACTTCGGCTGGACCCGCTCGAAGCCCTCCGGAGCCTCGAGCGACAGCGAGCCGCCGGCGATCGGGAAGGCCGTGGCCACGTCGGCCGCGGTCGCAGGCACGATGGCAAACACGCAGGCGACGGCTGCCAGGCCGGACGCGAGCAGGGGGAGCGAAGGCATGGAAGCGGGTCTCCGAAAGCCACGACGTTGGGTGGGCGAGGCGGAATGAACGGTTCCCGCCGATCATGTGTCATGCACACTTTACCAGATGGCTCCGGCCAGCGGTCGCCAACGCGGTCCGAGGGCCAAATCGCCCCGCTGGCTAGCCGCCTTCCGGGATCGCCAGCGGGATCGCCCGCGGGAGCGTGGCGGCCAGGGCAGAATCCAGCGACACGATCCGCGCGACGGGCGTTCCGGAAGCGGAGGTTGCCGCCGGCGCTGCGGCCGCGGCCACGAGTGGGGCGGGAGGCCCGTCGGCAGCCACCGCCCGAGCAACCTCCGGCGAGCCGTGGGGCGCGGAGGCCGATTCCAGCGGGATCCGAAATCGCGCACCGCACTCGGGGCAGATGCCCTTGCGGCCCGCGAGTTCGACCTTGACCTTGACGCGATGCCCCTGGGGGCAGAAAGCGACGATTCCCATCGTGGGCCGCCCGGGCAAGACCGTGGGGCCGACCGCGACGAAGCAGCCGGGAGTCGAGCCTCCAGTCGCCCGACAACGCTCGTATCGTCGCCATGAAGGTCCCGTCCTGCAAGCGGTTCCAGGCCCGCGCTTGCCGCACGCAGATCCAGGCCTTAGGCTCTTGAAATTAGGCACAACGACGCCCCCTTACGATTTTGCAATCGCGGGCGATTCGTGGATCAAGACGCCGAAGGGAGCGACCGGGATGGCAGCACGCGACGCCGCGACCAATGGAGCACGGCCGCAGACCCACGAAGAAGAGGAGCAGGGGCCGCTCGAGATTGCCATCATCGGCGACCTGACCGACAACGCCTCCGAACTGACGGACCGCCTGCTCGGCATCCCGCCCGGGGGGGAGTGCACCATCTACTTCGACTCACCGGGAGGCAGCCCCTACTGCGCAATGTCACTGGTTTCGTTGCTGCGGCTGCGCGACACCCGCGCGACGGCGGTCGTGACCGGCGAATGCTCGTCGGCTGCGCTCTGGCCCTTCGCCGCCTGCCGACGCCGGATCGTGACGCCCTACAGCGTGTTCCTCTTCCATCCGATGAAGTGGCAAAGCGAGGAGCACATCGGCATTCGGGAGGCCGCGGAATGGTCGCGGCATTTCGCCGCGCTCGAGCGGGAGATGGACGTGCTGCTGTGTGAACTGCTCGGCGGACCCGAGGAGTTGATCAACGACTGGATCCGCACCCACCGCTACGTGACGGGGCGGGAGATGGCCGACGCGGGCCTGGCGGAACTCGTGTCGCTCGACCCGCTGGGGGCATTGATGCCCCGCTGACACCGACGGCTATCGGTAGTCACCGTGGCAGTCGTTGCAGCTCTTGGAGATCTCGCCGACGGCGGTGCGGGCGGACTCGTAGTCCTTCTTCAGACAGGCCTCGCGAATCCGGGCCGCGGCGTCCCGCATCGAGGCGGCGTAGCCCAGATACGAGTCGTCGTCGTGATACTCGTAGTCGGGCTGGCGAATGACCTCGCCGATCGCGGCCACCATCTCCGCCTCGTGAAGCACCACGTCGATCTGCTTGATGAAGTCGCCCTGGGAGGCGATCGCGGCACCCAGCAGTTTATCCGCCGCCTCCAGCCGCTTCATCAGCGGGGGCCGCCCCGACACCTGGCTCCAGCGGAAATCCTCGTCCCGCTCCGGCTTCGCCTCGGGCGAGTTGCCGTCCATCATCGCCTTCAGGTCCTCGACCCGCAGCTGCGACTCCTTGAACGACTGGTCGGTGCCGACCTTGCAGTTGACGCCGGCCCGCGCGAACAGGTCCCGGGCCGTGGCCGAGTCCTTCTTCCAGCGCACGTCCTCGTCGTGGGCGGCGATCAGACCGAATGCAAGGGCGATCACGCTGAAGGCCTGCTGCGCCTCGTTGTAGCCGCCCCCCTTGAAGGTCGACGGCGTG
Organism: Planctomycetota bacterium; assembly: GCA_046075145.1. Taxonomy (GTDB): domain Bacteria; phylum Planctomycetota; class Planctomycetia; order Pirellulales; family UBA1268; genus QWPN01. Next base: position 2,178 of record JBJTPO010000715.1, on the reverse strand, counting down.
CTCACCGCCGGCGTCACCCGCTCCTGCATGTCCTTGATCTCGTCGATCAGCGTGTCGCCTGAGACCAGCGTGGACCATGTGAAGCCGTCCCCGCCTGCTGCGGGCTCCGCGCCGCCGCCGACCCCGCCTGCCGTGCCCGCGACGACGGCCGGCCTGGCGGCCGCGTCGAAGGCGGGCCGCGGTCCCTGCAGGCTGGCGAAGGCATCTTCGAAAAACGCGCCGGCCGTGGCTTTGTCCCAGGTGGCGGCCGGCGGCCTGGCGCGGCGCACTGGCTGGACCGCCCCGGCAGCCATGCCGGCGAGCGCGACGAAGGCGATGAGCCTGAGCGTCCACGGCCCGAGCACCGGTCTCGTGGGACGTGTCGTCGCCGGTTGCGACCTCTCCGTCACCTGACCCATTGCTTCGTCGCTCCGATCCAACCGCCGGGCTCCGCGGCACGCCCTGCTGCATACCTCGCGAGCCGCCGATCTTTCCGAAGTTACCAGATCCAGTCGGCCGTTGCCTGGTCCCCGCCAAGTCGTCTTGACGCCCCGGCGGCCCATCATCACTCTCCGCCACTGCAGGGCTGACGGCTTTCGCCGCAGGCCCGCCAGCCCGGAGTTTGCTGAGCATGAATGGTTCCCGCCGCTTTGCCGCCGCCTTCCTGGTCGCTGTCGGATCCTGGACTCTGCTCCTCGTGACGGGCTGCTCGTCCGGCGGACAGGCCAGTGATGTCGCCGCTCCCGCCAAGCAGGCCGTCGTCATGTTCCTCGAGGCCATCAAGCGTGGCGACGACGCCGCAGCCCGAAAGATGCTCACGACCACCGCCCGTGCCAAGACCGAGGAACTCGGGATCTCGGTGGCTCCCCCGGTCAACGACACGGCCACCTACTCCGTGCGGGAGTGCGAAGCGGTAGGCGACGGTGGGGACATCGTGCATGTGGCGACCACATGGACCGACGTCGACCCCGACGGCTTCCAAAGTACCGAGAACGTGATCTGGGTCGTGCGGCTCGACCCCGAGGGCTGGCGGGTGGTGGGCATGGCCATGCGGGTGTTCGAGGACCTCCCCCCGCTGCTGCTGAACTTCGAGGATCCGGAGGACATGCTCGCCAAGCAGGCGATGGTGGCCGAGGAACTCGAACGCCGGGCCACGGCAGCCGAGGCCGGCTCCGAGCGGACGGCCGGCAAGCCCGGCAGCCCGGCAGACCCAGCCCGCCAGTAGGCTGCCTCTCTCGGAACCCCGTTGGGCCTTGCCCATCCTGGCAGGCGGCGGCGCCGGCCCGCTGGCCTGCAAAGTCGACGGATGCGTCAATTTCGACGTAAACCACCTATTTTCTTGACAGGTGGTGGCCGCGTGTTACCCTACCGCCTTGTTTCCGGCGGCGTCACATCCTCCCCAAACGTCCCTTTTTGACGTTCTGGTGGCGGTTGGGGCGGCGGCGGTCAGAGCAAGACTCATGTGCTGCGGTCCGGTAGCCGTCCCGGATCGGGGTTTCACAGGCGACGGCTCCCGCGGACGCAGCGGCTGCGTTCCGTTTCCCTTGTGGAGGTTTCTGATGAAGCGGTTTCTCGGTTTTTCGCTGGCCATGTTCTTCGCACTCGTCGCCATCGCCCTGGTTGGCGGTGACAGCGGTGCCGTCGCCGGCCACGGTTGCCATGGTCGGAAGTGCCACGGTGGCCTGATGGCCAAGCATCGTGCCAAGAAGGCTGCCCGCAAGGCTGCCAAGTGCCACGGTGAGGACGTTGCCCCGGCTTGCGAGAGCGGCTGCGGCGAGGTCGCCAGCGACTGCGGCTCGTGCGGTGGTGAGGTCGCCAGCGACGGCGGCTCGTGCGGTGGTGAGGTTGTCAGCGGCGGCTGCGCTGGTGGCGACTGCGGTGGCGAGGGCGTGATCGTTTCGGAAGGCGCCGCCTCCGAGGGCGTCCCGACGGAGGCCCCGGCCGCCCCCGCTGAGCCCGCCAAGACCTGAGCCCTCGGCTCACGCTGTTTCCGGCCGCCGGCCCGGCGTTCGGTGCACGAACTGGCCGGGTCCTTCGCAGGAAGGACCCGGCTTTTTTCGTGGCTCGTTGACCGTCATTCCGGCGCCGCAGCCGCCGGCGGCAGCACCGGACGCAGGACCCGCTCGCGGAGGCGACCGCGGCGAGGGGGCACTTCACCCTCGGCCTCGGCAGCCTGACGAGCGGCCCGCCGCCGGGCAA
>JBJTPO010000714.1:0-7768 GCA_046075145.1 Planctomycetota bacterium | reverse complement strand
CCTGGCCCTCCGTGATGATCGCGGCCTGCGGCAGCGTCGTGATCGTGGGCGTGGCCTTGGCGATCGTGAAGTCGGCCGTGCGGCTGGCGGAGTAGTTGGGGTCGGTCGAGGTGACCGTGACGGCGTAGCTGCCGGCGTTCGTCGGCGGGGTTGCACTCGCCGCGTAGGTGGTGCCTGCCCGGCCGACGTAGCTGATGGTGGAGGCGGGGAAGCCAATCCCCGTCGCGAGGCTGGTGCCGTCCACGGTGGTCACCGTGCCGTCCGATTTCAGCAGCCGCAGGTTGCCGTTGGCGTCGGATGACAAGGCGACGACGCCGCTCCCCGGAGCCACGATCTGCCGGCCGGCCGCTGGCCCGGTGGACTGCATGCCCCAGCCCACGACGGAGCCATCGGCTTTGAGCGCAAACGACGAGCTGTAGCCAGCCGTGATGGCCACGACACCGCTCAGGCCTGCGGGGACGGTGGCCTGGCCGACGGAGTTGTTCCCCCACGCCACCACGGTGCCGTCCGCCTTGAGCGCGAGCGAATGGTTGCCGCCAGCTGCGATTGCGATGATGCCGCTGAGCGATTCCGGCACGTTGGCCTGGCCGCTGGTGTTGTAACCCCAGGCCACGACCTGGCCGTCCGCCTTGAGTGCCACGGCATGGGCCCAGCCTGCGGCCACGGCGGTGACGCCGGTCAGCCCGGCCGGGACGTAGTAGACGGGCGTGTCCGTACGTGACAACACCGTGACCGTGCCGTCACCGCGAAGCACGACCGTCATGAGATCACCGGCTGCGGCAGCGACAGCATTGGTGATGAGATCCCGGGGGAAGATCAGGGTTTGGCCGGGTTGCCATGTATCCCAGTTCACGGGGAAGCCTGAGCCCTGCTGCGAGTCGTTACTCCCCCACGTGACGAGCGTGCCATCCGACTTGACCGCAACGGAGTGATAAGGGCCGGCAGCCACCTGCACCACACCGCTCAGTCCCGACGGCACGACCGCTGCGTTGTGGGGCGCGCCATTGGCGAACGTATTCGCGCCCCAGGCCGTTACCGTGCCATCGGTCTTGAGCGCAAGCGAGTGATCCCAGCCGCTCGAGAGGTAGGCCATCTGCGACACGACGTACCGCTTGGCCGTGCCGTCATAGACCAGCGGCGGCGGCACGAGCGAAATCGGCAACGACGACGTGGTGACCTGCAGGGGCCTGGTCGTCGTGACCGACGCGTAGTTCACCGTGTCGGTCGGCGTGAACACGGCCTGGAGCGTGCGGGCGCCGGCGGCGAGCACCGTGCCTGACGCTGGCGTGTAGGTGAAGCTGCCGGCCACGCTCGTGGTGGCGCTCAACTGCGTGGCCGAGAGGGCCGTGCCGTAGGCGATGTTCGCCGGCGTGGCCCAGGTGACCACGGGCACGGCCTGCGTGATCGTGAAGGTGCGGGTGGCGCTGCCGGTGAAGTTCGAGCCGGTGAGCGTCGCCGTCACCGCGTAAGAGCCGGCGTTCGTCGGAGCTGTGGTCGATGGGCCGTAGGTCGTGCCACCGATGCCGGCGTACGAATACGTCATCCCGTAGAGCGCGCCTGACGGACCGGCCGCCGTCGCGGAATGCGTCTTCGGCGTGCCACTGTAGACGAGGCTGCCCGGCGCCGAGAACGTGAATGCACCCGCCGCGATGGCGAGCGCCGAGACGTTGACGAACACCGTGCTCGTAACCGTCGCGTAGTTCACCGTGTCGGTCGGTGTGAACACGAGGTCTTGCGGAATCGAGCCGGCTGCGTTGACCTGTAGCGTGCTGTCGCGGAACGCAAAGCTGCCAGGCACACTCGCGGTGCCGCCGGAGAGCGTCGACGAGGCGAGCGTCTGGCCGAATGTGAGGGCCGTCGCGGTCGGCACGGCCGTGATCACGGGCACGGCCTTGGCGACCGTAAAGTCGAGGCTCTTCGAGCCCTGGTAGTTCGGGTCGTTCACGGTCGCCGTGACGGTGTAGTCGCCGGCGTAGGTCGGCGCCACACTGCTCGGACCGTACACGGTGCCGGCTCGCCCCGAGTAGCTGTAGGTGAAGCCGGCGACGCCGGTCGCGGAGGCCGTATAGGCCTTGGCCTCGCCCGTGTAGGCGAGGGTCGCGGGCGGCGTCAGCGTGATGCTGCCGGCCGCGACCGTGGCCTTCTGCACGGTGATCGTGCTCGGGGCGACGGCCGGGTTGAAGTTGACCGAGTCCGTCGGAACGAATGTGAGCTGGAGCGTGTGGGTGCCGGCGGGCAGCACCGTGCCGATCGTGGGGGAAAAGGTCGTCGTGCCGGGAATCTGCGTGAACGTGCCTTGGTTCCACCACCACGCGGGCAGCGTGTCGACCTGGAGATAACTGAGCGCAGTGCCGTAGGTGATCGTGTTGACCCGGGTGTAGTAAGCCGGGGCGGGCGTCACCTTGGCGATCGTGAAGTCTCGGCTCACGCTCACCGTGTTGCCCGAACCCGTGGCCGTCGCGGTGACCGTGTAGTCGCCCGCGTTGGTCGGCGCCGTGGCCGAGGCGGCGTACGCTGTCGCGCCGCGGCCCTGGTAGCTGTAGGTGTAGCTATTGAGGATCGGCGTCATGCGGCCGGCCAGGCCGACGGCTGGCGGCTGGTTGTCGCCGGCGCTCAAGCCCCAGCCAATGACCGTGCCGTCCGACTTGAGGGCGTAGGACGTGCTCGATCCAGCGACGACGGCCACCACGCCGACGCCGCGAGTGGAGTCGGGCGGCGTGGTCACGCCCCACGCACCGTTGCCCCAGCCCACGACCGTGCCATCCGACTTGAGCGCCAGGGCGTGCTGATAGCCCGCGTCGATCGCGACCACGCCGGTGAGACCCGCGGGGACGGTGGCTACCCCGTGGTTGTTGTAGCCGTAGGCGAGGACCGTGCCGTCGGTCTTCAGGAGCAGGGCGAAGAGATCACCGCAGGAGATCGCCTTGATGCCGGTCAGGCCCGCCGGCAACCACTGGTTGCCGTAGTTTCCCCAGCCCACGACCGTGCCGTCCCGCTTCAGCGCCAGGCTGCGATCGCCGCCCGCAGCAATGTCGACGACGTCCGTCAGGCCGCTCGGCACCTCCGTCTGGCCGTATTGGTTGGAGCCCCACGCCACGACCGTGCCGTCGCGCTTCAGGGCCAGGACGTGGTCGCCCGTGGACGAGATCTTCACCACGTCGGCCAGGCCTACAGGGACGTCCCGCTGGCCACTCTGGTTGTAGCCCCATGCGACGACAGTGCCGTCACCCTTGAGGGCGACCGAGAAGTTGTTCCCGGCCTGCACGGCGGCGACACCTGTGAGCCCCACCGGCACGTTCAGCTGGCCCTGGTAGTTGGCGCCCCAGGCGACGACGCTCCCGTCGATTCTCAGGGCCAGGGTGTGATTCACGCCCGCGGAGACCTGGACGAGCGTGCCCGTGGAGTTGGGAATGTATTGCTGGCCGAACCTGGTCCAGCCGAACGTCACGACCGTGCCGTCGCTCTTCAGCGCGATCGAGTGCTCGGCACCGGCATCGATGGCCACGACTCCGGAGAGACCGGCCGGAATCACCGTAGACCCGTAGTTGTCGCGGTCGCCCCAGGCCACGACCGTGCCATCGGCCTTGAGCGCGATCGAGTGGCTCGTGCCCGCGGAGATCGCCACGACGCCCTTGAGCCCCGCCGGCACGCTGCTCTGGAACGAGCCGTTGTTGCCCCAGGCGACCACGGTGCCGTCGCTCTTGAGGGCGAGGCTGTGCCACTCACCGGCCGAGATCGCCACCACGTCGGTGAGCCCGGCGGGGGGCGTGGCGTAGTTGTAGAACCCGTAGCCCCAGGCCACGACCGTGCCGTCGCCCTTGAGCGCGAGGCTGTGTGTCGCGCCGGCGGCGATCGCCACGACGCCGGTGAGGCCGGCCGGCACGTTCGTCTGGCCGCCGGAGTTCGAACCCCAGGCGACGACGGTGCCGTCGGACTTCAGCGCCAGACTGTGCGACCCGCCGGCCGCGATGGCGACCACGTTCGAGAGGCCGGCCGGCACGGTGGACTGCGACGCGTAGTTGTTGCCCCACGCCGCGACGGTGCCATCCGACCTGAGGGCCATCGTGTGGTAGCCGCCCGCTGACACGGCCACGACGTTCGCGAGGCCCGCGGGCACGTTCGTCTGGCCGTCCTGGTTGGTGCCGAAGGCCGACACGGTGCCGTCGGACCTGAGCACGACCGAGTGGAGCGTGCCGGCCGAGATGAACGGGAGCGGGTTGGCGGCCGAGGCGTAGGCCTGAAACGGTTTCGGTGCGGCGTCGTACGTGAGGGCCGACGGAGCGTAGAGACCGATGGCCGGCGCTGCCTCGCGGTTGGCGAGGCCATACAGGCTGAACGCGGCCGACGGCACGGCGAGCGAGATCGTCACCGACCCCGAGGCGTCGGCGAGATACTGGTAATCGATGCGGACGCCGTTGTCGGTGCCGAGCGCGTTCTGGTCGACCGTGAGCTGGCCCATCGCCGAGGAGAGCGTGGCCAGCCGCGCGGTGGTGTCGCGGCCGACCGTGTAGAGCGAGAGGACGTAGCGGCCGCCCGGCGCGAGGCCGCGGAGCGTGACCGACGCGGACGCCGCCGACGTGCTGACCGCGTCGTTCGCCAGGCTGCGGGAGGCGTCGGCGAGGCTGTTGGCGTCGTTGGTGACCAGACCGCCGAAGCCGGTCGTGGACAGCCGGCCGGCGACCGCCGGGTTCGCCCCGGAGAGGCCCGTGAAGGTCAGACCGTTGACGGCGAAGCTGCCGGCGGCACCGAAGCTGTAGGCATGCGTGTAGTTATGGAGCGTGGAGATGCCGCTCGACGTCGCGTCGGTCCACGGCCGCACCCGCCAGACGTCGCCGTCGACGCGCACCTGGATGGCCGTTGCGGAGGCAGCCTGGCCGTCCCAGGCTCGGATTGTGAACGCAGTGCGCAGGCCCGAGGTTCCGGCGACCGGCGTCCAGCGGAGTTTGTCACCCGCAGCGACGAGCGTGGTGCCGGCGGTCACGGCCGTCCAGGCGGAGCCGCTCCACTTGTCGAGCGAGCCGGTGGAGACGGCCTCGATCCGAAAGGCGATCGCGTCGTCATCGACGTCGGCGGCGTTGGCCGCGTTGGCAAGCGTCGCGTAGCTGATCTCGAAGGGGTCGCTGGCGGTGGCCCCCGAGATGATGGCGACGCTGGTGAGCGTGGGACTGTCGTTGACCGACGCGACGGAGACGACCGCCTGCACCGGCGTGAGCGACTCCAGGCCGCCGTCGTCGCGGGCCACCGCCGTGAAGGCCGACTGGGCGCCATTGGCGTTGGTGGCGGGCGTCCAGTAGGCGTTGAGGCTGGAGGTGATGACGGCGTTGGTCGTTGCGTTCCAGGCCGTGGCGGTGGCGTCGCTCGTGCCGATCCGCAGCGTGCCCGTGGTCACGTCCTTGACCACGAAGGCCGTCACGCTGCCGTCGATGTCGGCCTCGTCGGCGCTGCCGAGCAGCGCGGCCAACGAGACCGGGATGACGGTGTCCTCGTTGCCCGAAGCCACCGGCCCCGAGAACTGGGAGAACGTCGGCCGATCGTTGACGGCGCCGATGAAAACCCCCACGGTCTTCGACGTGGCCGAATACAACGCTCCGTCGTAGGCCTTCACAGTGAACGCGTCGAGCGTGCCGTTCACGGTGGGCGGCGGAGTCCAGACGAGGCTCTCGCCGGGGCCGAGCAGCGTGGAGCCCGCGGTGACGGGGCTGCCGTTCTTCGTGAGCGTGCCCCCGAGCAGCGACTCGATGCGGAAAGACAACGGATCGTTGTTGGGGTCGGATCCGTCGAGCGCGACCATGAGCGCGTTATTGGTGATCGTAAAGGACGTGTCTTCCACGGCGCCGAAGAGGAACGCCGGCGTCGTGCTTGGGAAGCTCGGCGCCTGGTTCGTGACGGTGACCGTCATGGCGTGCGTCGCGGTCGCGAAGCCGTTGGTGGCCTGCAGGACGACGTTGTACGTGCCCGCCGTGCCGTGCATGGGAAAACCTCGGATCACGCCGCGGGAGTCGATGTTCACGCCCGGCGGAAGGTTGGTGGCCGAATAGCGGATCGTGGGCGTGCCGAAGGCATTGCTGACCACGTACACCGGGTTCTGCCATTGGCCCACGGGCACCGTGAGCGTGGATGGCATGCCGAGGTAGTAGGGAGCCTCGATCGGCAGATCGATGGGGTCCGGCTCCTGCCACGTCGTGGGAAAACCACGGCGGGCGCTGACCGAGATCTCGTTGTTGCCAAGCCTGAGCGGGACCGTGGCGGCGATCGCCTTGCCGTTTCCGGCGGTCATGTAGGACGAGGCCACCTCCTGGCCGTTGACATACATGTAGACCCAGCCGGTGTCCGACAGGTACCCGCCGGCGTAATAGAACTCGCCGCGGAGATCGAACGACATGCGGATGGTGGCCGTGCCATCCATGTTGTTCGTCCAGCTCGTGATCTGCTGGTTGATCGTGTACGCCTCGAGCGCCATCTCGGCCCGCTCGTAGTCTGCCGCCGCCCCCAGCAGACCGGCGGTCACGTCGCCGACGCGAAACTCGAGCGCCTCGTCGCCGCAGAAGCCGGTGCGGTTGGTGCTCGCGGCCACGTCGGCGGAGGTCAGCTCGGCGAGCGACTGCACGAAGCGTCGCCCTGCGTCCGTGCTCGCCACCGAGCAGCCGTAGAGCAGGATGTCGCCGTCGGCCGAAAGCGACTGCCGCCAGCCGGCGACGTCTTCCGCGCGAGCGGTGAGCGTGGCCGCGTCGATCCGCTGGTCACCGAACCAGAGCGTGCCGTCGCTCCCGTGGGAGATCACGCGGACGACGTCGAGATTGGAGAGCCCCGCCAACGCCGTCGAAATCTGGTCGACGGCATCGCGACCGGCGTCGATGGCAACGACGAGTGACCCCGCAAGTTCTTCCTGGGGAATACTCGCGACGAGCGCCGAGTCGATCAGCACGACCTCACGGCCACCGTCGGCCGCGAGCAGGTGACGCTGCTCGAGCGGCTCGATCCCGGCACCCGCTCGGATCGGAGTGCGACGCCGCCGCTGCCCGCCCGGAGGGTTGCTGGACCGCGATCGCCAACCGAACAGGGAACGCATGGGGGATCCCCAGGTCGGTGCAGCCGCACCGGAGGCTGAAATCTCGCCTTCAGACTATGGCTTGAATCACCGGTGCCGGCAACATTTTGGTGGGGGCCGTATCGATTCCGCGGACTACACCGGCTGCGGCCGGTGGCTGGCTGGCAAACCCGCAAGTTTCGGGCCCCACGCCACCGGTCCGTCGCGTCAAGGCCTACCCTTCACTGGGGGGCAGCGGCGTGCCGGAGGATGAAGTCGACCACCGGCGACGGGTCGTCGAGGCCGTGGGGGTGGTGCCCCACGCCCGGCTTGTGGATGACCTCGATCGTGCCGCCGAGTTCGCGATATCGCCGCTCCACAAGTCGCACACCCCCGCGTCCCCGTAGCTCACCGCCACGTGGTCGGGATGCCCGGAGGCGTAGCGGTGGATCCAGGGCGCGGCAGGGTCTGGCGAAGTGGGTCGGGGTTGCCCATGCCACCTCGCCGGACGCTCCCTTCGCGACCAATCCGCTTCGCGGATCGGTGCCCGCCTGCCCTCCGGTCGCTCGGAGGAAACCTCGCTGCGCAATCCTTGCTGCGCTCGGTTTCCTACGCCGCTCGATTGGCACTGCCAACCCCTCGCAGTCCAAACGGGTGACGAAGGAGAGTGCCTCGCCCGATTCGTCTGAACGTACGCCGCGCGTCATAACGCGTACGAACACGGCCGCCCGGAGGTGCGGC
>JBJTPO010000713.1:0-7822 GCA_046075145.1 Planctomycetota bacterium | reverse complement strand
AGTCACCCGCCTCCTTCTTGCTCGTCTTGAAGCCCCAGACGAGATCGGGCACGACGATGAGGTCGAGGTTGTCGGCGAGGATGTCGAGCATGGCTGCGGCCTGACCTGCCACATCGGGCACGTCGAGGTCGAGCTCGACCTGCCGGCGGACGGCGCGGATCCTCGCACCGCCGAGCCGCGCCTGCACATCCTCGTCCATCTCCTCCTCGAGCTGCTCCTCGAGAGTGGTCTCTGCCTGCTGCGCCTGCGAGAGCTTGCGCAGCAGCTTCACGAAGGCGACGCACGACGGCTCGCCGTAGACAAAGGTGTCGGTCGCCACCATGTCGGCGAGCAGTTCGACGGCCTGCTCGTTCTCGGGCAGCTCCAGGAACGTAAGGAACATCGAAACCGGACTGCCCGGCATCTCCCGCTGCTCCTCCCAGGATTCGAAGGCCCTTTTCACCGCCGGCAGCTCGCGGAGGGCCGCGAAGGCATTGCTCCGCACGATCGCGTCGTACTGTTCCTTGAGCCGCAGGGAGGAGAACAGGAAGGAGGCGTCGGCCGGCACGGTCGCCACACCGCCGCCGTCAAGACCGGCCGGAGGGGCGGCGAGCGCCGGGCCACCGGCCAGCGTCGCGACCGCCGCCAGGAGTCCGAGGAGCAGGGTTCGCCGTAACGCCGGGATGCAGGCCGTCGGAAATCGCGGCTGTCGCAGAACGAGTGGCAGGAAGACGCAGGGCATCGGTCGACTCCTCTCAGAGGACATGGAATGGACTCGCGACGTGGCTCAGCACGGAAAAGCCGATTTCTACACCGCGATTGGGGACGCGGTTTCCGCACCCGAGCCCGTAAGATAAGAGATTGACAGGATACGCGTTCGACAGCGCCGCGGACAGCCGTGGCCGACACGCTTTCCGGCCCGCAAGCGGCCGCCACGGATGCTCATCGGATCCACGCAGATCATCGACACCTTCGCCGAGGCATTCCGGCTGCGGTATGCGCGGCTCCTCGTCACGGCCCACGACGCTCACTGGCTCGATGCGGCCGTGCGGGCGGCGTGCGGCTACGGCACGAGCGTGATCGGCTGCGACGCGGAGGCCGGTGTCGACAGGTTCCTGACCTCGGATGAAACCCCGGACGGTCGACCTGGAGCTGCGATCATGCTGTTCGGCTTCTCGGCCGACGCGGTGGGCGGGGCGGCGGGCAACCGCACGGCCCAGTGCCTGCTCACCTGCCCCACGACAGCCGTGTTCGATGGCCTGCCTGATGCGGAGGAGCGGATTCCGCTCGGCAGCCACGTCCGGTTCTTCGGCGATGGCCATGAGAAGACGAAGCTCGTGGCCGGCCGCCGGCACTGGCGGGTACCGGTGATGGACGGCGAGTTTCTCGTCGAGGAGACCGCCGGCGTCGCCAAAGGGGTGGGGGGCGGCAACTTCCTGGTGCAGGGCGAATCGCTCGAGGCCACGCTCGCCGCGGTCCGCCGGGGCGTGGCGGCCGTGGCCGCGGTGCCGGGCACGATCACGCCCTTTCCCGGCGGGGCTGTCCGCTCGGGCAGCAAGGTGGGCTCCCGATATCCGCAGCTCAAGGCCTCGACCAACGACGCCTTCTGCCCGGCACTCGCGGGCCGGGTGGCGACCGAACTCCATCCCGCGGCGGCCGCCTGCATCGAGGTCGTGATCGACGGCGACAGCGAACAGGCCGTGGCCGCCGCGATGGCCGCGGGTATTCGGGCGGCCGCCGGGCCCGGCATCCCGGCGATCTCGGCCGGCCACTATGGCGGCAAGCTGGGCAAGTTCCACTTCCGCCTCCACCAGGTGCTCACAGGCGACTGACGGCGGGGAACTGCCCACCTTGCCGCACCCGCCGGGCCGGATGCAGTCGGCCGCATTGGCCTTCTCCGGGGGCGGGCCGATGTGCTACCTCCCCACGTCCCGAACCCGCGTCGCGCGGGTCGGATCGCCGCCCGCGGTGGCCACGAGGTGTCTCCATGTCAGAAGCGTCGGAACCCGTCGCTGCGGCCGTGTCGCGGCCCTCCCGCCAAGATCTCGTGATCCCGCCGCGGGCCTCATCCTGGCCGGTCGCGGCCGGCGTGGTGGCCAGCGCTGCCGCCGGCTTTGGCCTGGTGTTCTTCCTGGGCATCGGCCGGAGCCGGCCGGTGGACGAGCCATCGGCACACCAACTGGCGGCCGTCACGACCAGTGCCGATCCCGCCCTCCCCGACGAGCCGGGGTTCCTGCCGCCGGCCGCTGCAGCGGCTGACGCGCCGACGGAGCGCTGGTCACCCCGGGGCGAGGGGAGCAGCGACGCGATTGATCTGGCCGGCGACCGCTACGCCACGCGTCCGGCCTCTCACGATGCCTCGCCTCCCGCTGAACCTGCCGCCGCGCCACCGTCGCGAGCGATGTCCCGCTTCTCATCGCCCGATCTACCGCCAGTCGCCGAGGCACTGCCGGCCGCCAGCCACCTGCCGACTGCCGGCCCGCCCGCATCCACGCAGGCCACGACTGACGACATGCATGGTGCTCCTCTCACGGCCGAGCCCGGCCCGACCGATGCCCCGGCACCGCCAAGCGGTGAGCCCGTCATCACGCCATCCGACTTCGATCCGCCCGCCGCCGCGACCTCCTCCGCTCAGCGCGAGCCCACTTCCGCGGCCGTCGATTCGGAGCCGCCTGCACCGCCGGCCACGGCCCCGGTCGAACCGGAGCCAACGCCCGCGGACGATTCGCCCGCCGCGCTGCCGATGCCGGCCGATGCACCACGCGCAGACGCTCCAGCCACCACCGCGGCGGCAGCCGCGTCAGAGCCGCAGGCCCCCGCGCCCCTCGACACCGTCTCCCCGCGGGCGATCGAGGCTGCCCCACCCCGGGCCGCGAACGTCCCACCGGCCTCCGCGCCGGTCGATCCACCTGCTGCCACGATCCAGGCCGGGCTACCACCCCCGCCCTTTGCCGCCGCGCCGCCGATCGGCCCGCCGCAAGCGCTCGACACCGTGCCGATGCCGGGTCCGAGCGATCCCCCAGCCGCACCCGACAGGCAGCCGGACGAGCCCGCGATCGAGGGGCAGGGCGTGCCCGGGCCACTGCAGCTCGAGGGGATTCAGACGCCGCAGCTCACCGTCGAGAAGCGGGGACCCAAGGAGATCCAGGTGGGCCAGCCGGCCCGGTTCGAGATCCTGGTCCGCAACGTCGGCAGCGCCACGGCGCACGAAGTGACGCTCCGCGACGAGGTGCCTCGCGGCACCTCGCTGATCGCCACCACGCCGCCGGCCGCCCCCGTCGACGGGGCCGCGAAGTCCGAACTCGTCTGGCTGCTCGGCACCCTGCCGCCCGCCGGCGAGGCCCGAGTGCTGATGGAACTGATGCCGGAGACGGAGGGCGAGGTCGGTAGCGTCGCGAGCGTCAGCTTCCGGGCCGACGCCACGCTCCGCACACGGGCCACGAAGCCGGCCCTGGCGATCGACTGCCCGCCTCCGAAGCCGGTCCGGATCGGCGGCGACGTCGAGGTCACGCTCACCGTCTCAAACCCCGGCTCCGGCACCGCCACGGGCGTGGTGCTCGAGGCCTTCCTGCCGGAGACGGTCTCGCACCGCGCCGGCGGCGAGCTCGAGTTCGACGTCGGCCAGCTGCGGCCGGGCGAGTCGAAGACCATCGAGCTCGTGCTCGGCACCCGCAGCCCCGGCCGGGCGCCGGCCCGGTTCGTGGCCCGCGCCGACGGCGGCATCGAGAGCGACCAGCCGTTGCCGCTCCCGGTCACCGCCCCCACCCTCGAGGTCACGATCGACATGCCCGCCCGGCGGTTTCTCCAGCGGCCGGCCACCTGCACCATCGCGATGGTCAACGCGGGCACGGCGTCGGCCCGCGCCGTCGAGCTCGCCGCGCAGCTTCCGCCGGGTATGAAGTTCGTGCGGGCCAACCATGCCGGCTGGCACGACGAGCGGAGCCACCGCGTGCTCTGGAACCTGGAGGAACTTCCGGCCGGCGAGACCGGCACCGTGGAGGTGGTCGTGATGCCGGTCCAGCCGGGCGGCCAGCGGATCACCGCAGCGGCCCGCAGCACCGACGGCCCGTCGGACCAGGCCCTCCACGTCTGCCAGGTTGAGGGACTGGCCGCGCTCGCCTTCCACGTGGCCGACAGTGAGGACCCGATCGAGGTGGCGGGGGTCACCGAATACGTGATCCGCGTCTCCAACGAGGGAACGAAGGCGGCCTCGGGAGTGCGGCTGGCCGCCACGCTGCTGGGCGATCTCGAGCCGGTCGAGGCCGAGGGACCGGGGCGGCACCGCGTCGACAACCTGGCGATCGAGTTCGAGCCGCTCGCCAAGCTCGGTCCGGGCGAGGAAGCCATTTACAAGATCCGCGCCCGGGGCCGGCGAGCCGGCCACCAGCGGGTGCAGGTGCAGCTGGTCAGCGACGACCAGCCGACGCCGATTACGAAGGAAGAGGTCACGAGCGTCTACGACGACCGCTGACGCGGCGTTATCTGGCGGCACAGCAGGCGGCGATCCTCATCCACCAGGGGTTCGGCTACGCTGGAACCCCCGTCAACGCGCACCAAGCCCACCGTGGCCGGGGAGGAACGCCGATGCACATCGTCCACGTCTTTGTCCACGTGAAGCCCGGCAGCGAAGCAGCCTTCGAGGCGGCCACGCTCGCCAATGCCCGGGCCAGCCTCGCCGAGCCGGGCGTGGCCCGGTTCGACGTCGTCCGCCAGCAGGACGACCCGACGCGGTTCGTGCTCGTCGAGGTGTACCGCTCGCCCGAGGCGGCCCTCGCCCACAAGGAGACGGCCCACTACGCCACCTGGCGGGACGCCGTGGCCGGGATGATGGCCGAGCCGCGCTCGAGCTTGAAGTATCTGAACCTCCACCCCGACGACGCGGGCTGGTGATGATCCCGGCCTTCGAGTTCGCGACGGCCGGGCGGATCGTGTTCGGCTCGGGCACGCGACGGGGCCTGGGGGAAATCCTCGCCGGGTTCGGTCGGCGGGTGCTCGTCGTGGGGGGCAAGGCCCGCCGCCACGACACCTGGCTCGATCCGCTGCTCGCCGAGCGGGATCTCACGCGGGCCGATTACGGCGTGGTCGGTGAGCCGACGCTCGACATGGCACGGGCCGGCGTGGCGGTGGCCCGCGCGGCCGGCTGCGACCTTGTGCTCGGCCTCGGCGGCGGCAGCGCCCTCGACGCGGCCAAGGCGATCGCGGCGCTCGCGACGCAGCCCGGCGACGTGCTCGACTACCTGGAGGTGATCGGCGGTGGCCGGCCGCTCGCCGCGCCGCCGCTGCCCTGCGTGGCCGTGCCGACGACGGCCGGCACGGGGTCGGAGGTGACGCGGAACGCCGTGCTCGGCAGCCCCGCTCAGGGCGTCAAGGTGAGCCTGCGGAGTCCACTGATGCTGCCGCGGGCCGCGGTCATCGACCCGGAACTCACGCTCTCGCTGCCTCCAAGCGCGACGGCCACCACCGGCCTCGACGCCCTCGCGCAGCTGATCGAGCCCTTCGTGGCGGTGAAGCGGCAGCCGCTGACCGACGCAGTGTGTCGCACGGGGCTTGCCCGCGTCGCCTGGGCCCTGCGGAAGGCCTGCGGCGATCCCACGGACCGCGCCGCGCGGGAGGCGATGAGCCTGGCGAGCCTGTGCGGTGGGATCGCCCTGGCCAACGCGGGGCTGGGGGCCGTGCACGGGTTCGCGGGGCCGATCGGCGGGATGTTTCCGGCGCCGCACGGGGCGGTCTGCGGGATCCTGCTTGCGGGCGTGATCGAGGCCAACATCGGGGCGGCCCGTCACGCCGGCGACGCCGACACGCTCGCCCGGTACGCCGAGATCGCCCGCCTGCTCACGGCGGACGCGGCCGCCCCACCCGATGCGGCCGCCGCCTGGGTGCGAACGCTCGTGGCCGAACTCGCCATCCCGCCGCTTTCAGCCTATGGCATGACCCGGGCCGACATCCCCGCGGTGGTGGCAAAGGCGAGACAAGCCAGCAGCATGAAGGGCAATCCGGCCAGGCTCGAAGACGCCGTGCTGACGGCCATCCTCGAGCGGGCGATCCCGTAGTCTCCCGGCAAGACTCCGGTCCTGGCTGACCGGGCTCACCCGCCGCATCACCCGCCAGGCCCTGACCGAGCCTCGGGGCAGCGGTCTGCAGCCCCGCACTTGGCCTAGGCCCGGCCGACCCGGGCCGCTATCTTCCCGGCCGTTTTCCGCTGCCTCGCACACTCGTTCGGGAGCCATGCCATGCCCAAAGCCGGCGAGATGACCTACTTCGAGCAGATCGGCGAGGCAGGACGGCGACACTCCCTGCGGAAGCCGTTTTCCAAGGGGCAACGGGCCGAGGGCACCACCTGCGGCGATCACCTGATGGGCTTCGGCGGGCTCGCGACCCTGCTCCATCCCACGCCGTCACGGCTGCTCGACCTCGGCTGCGGCACCGGCTGGACCAGCTGCTTCTTCACCCGGATGGGCTACGAGGTCGTCGGCCAGGACATTTCCTCCCAGGCGATCGAGCTGGCCCGGGATTTCGCCGCCGGCGAGGACCTCGACGACGTCACCTTCATCGCGAGCGACTACGAGTCGCTTGGCTACGAGAACTGCTTCGACAACGCCGTGTTCTTCGACTCGCTGCATCACTCGGTCGACGAGCGACTGGCGCTGGAGTCGGTCTACCGGGCGCTGCGGCCGGGCGGGGTCTGCGTGACCCGTGAACCGGGCGTCGGCCACGGGGACGCCCAAGCTTCGCTCGATGCCGTCGAGATCTACGGCGTGACCGAACGCGACATGCCGCCCACGCTGATCGCCAAGCAAGCCTTCGAGATCGGGTTTCGGCAGGTGAACGTGTATCCGTTTCCGAACACGTCGTTCCGCATGCAGTGCGGAATCCGCCACTCCCGGATGCATGGGCCGCGGACCCCGCTGAAGCACTGGTGGAAGAAGGTCTGTGGCAGCATCAAGGCCGCCCGCTATGCGGCCCGCGCCCACTGGCAGATGTACGACGTGGGCGGATTCGTCCAGCTTGTGAAGTAGTCGCAGCGCGGTCGTTCCAGGGCGAGCAGGGCTCACTGAACCCGATGCCGTCCTGCACGAGCCGGGCGGCGAGCCAGGCCGTGATCGTGCCGAACTCGGTCACCGCTCCAGCCACGTCGCGACCGGGCGATGCGTGGACACCACGTTCACCGTCCGAGAATCGGAGCACCCAACGCGCCGCGCCGGCGCGACGGGCTCTGGCCCGGGATCGGCGGGGGTTTTTGGGCACCGGCGGGCAGCGGGACGCCCGGGGGCGCCGCAGAGGCGCGACAGGGCTGGTGGGCAAAACCAGGTTTCGGCGGGCGTTTTCTCGTCGCTGGCTTTGGCACGCCGTGTGCAGTGAGGTTGTCGGACGGACGGGGTCGATCAACGTGATCGGCCTGAAACTGGTCCGCGGGCTGACATTCAACAGGAACTGCAATCATGAAGAAGATCGAAGCGATCATCCGCCACTTCAAGCTCGAGGAGGTGAAGGACGCCCTCAACGTGCTGGGCGTGAAGGGGATGACGGTGACCGAGGTTCGCGGCTTCGGGCGGCAGAAGGGCCACACCGAGACCTACCGTGGCGCCGAGTACTCCGTCGACTTCCTGCCCAAGGTGAAGATCGAGGTCGTGGTGAGCGACGACGAGGCCCAGAACGTGATCAGCAAGATCATGTCCACGGCCCGCACGGGTCAGGTGGGCGACGGCAAGATCTTCGTGACGAACCTCGCCGAGGTGGTGCGGATTCGCACGGGCGAGACGGCCGCCGCGGCGATCTGAATTCACGGCTGCACGGCCATCCATGGCCCGTGCAGCCGAGGGCGGGCGGAGGGGCAGCAGGAGCC
>JBJTPO010000712.1:0-1428 GCA_046075145.1 Planctomycetota bacterium | reverse complement strand
GGTTTTCGCGCCGTCGCCGCCGTCCCGGCGTCGGCTCCAGCTTGAGGTCGCCGTGCAGAGTACGGCTCCCGGCCGCCGCTCCGCGGCGGTCTTGCGAGCCCGGAGGTGCGAGCAGCCCGCGAGGCGAGGGGCACCTTGGCTGCCCCTCGGCCGAGCCAAGGCTTCACGGGCCATGGATGGCCGCGAAGCCGGGAGCTCAGTTCGCGGCGTCGAGATACGGATCCTGGCTCATCTGGATGTGGGCCTCGGCCCGCTGTCGCTCCACATATTCCAGCACCCGGCGCTGCCGTCGGTGCCTGGCCTCGACCCGTTCCTGGGCACGTTTGAAGGTGGCAACCAGCCGCTCGGGGTTGCGGCCCAGACGGCCGCGGAGCACGGCGGCGATCTTCTGCGCCCGCTTGGGTCCGTAGGCGGCGATCAGGATCTCGTCGTCGAGGGCGACGTATTGCCGCCACGTGCCCGGGTCGCCCTGCCGGCCACAGCGGCCCACGAGCTGACGGTCGATCCGGGCCGAGTCGTGGAGTTCCGTGCAGATCACGTGCAGCCCGCCGAGTTCCGCCACGCCCGGCCCGAGTTTGATGTCGGTGCCGCGGCCGGCCATGTTCGTCGAGACGGTGATCTCACCGAGTTCGCCTGCCCGGGCCACGATCTCGGCCTCCTGGGCGATGTGGCGGGCGTTGAGGACGGTGTGAGGGAGGCCACCCGCCTCGAGGAGCTTGGAAAGATCCTCCGACTTGTCGATCGACCGCGTGCCGATCAGGACGGGGCGACCGAGGGCGTGCATCTCGGAGATCTCCGCGACGATCCGCTGGAGCTTGGCCGGATAGTCGGCGGTGACCACCGGTGGCAGCCGCTTGCGGATCGCCGGCTTGTTGGTGGGCACGACATCGACGCCGACGTCATACGTGCGGGCGATCTCCCCCTTGCTGGTGGCGATCGTTCCGGTCATCCCGGCCAGGTGCGGCCAGCGGGCGAACAGATCCTGGATCGTGATCCGGGCGGCGTGGCCCGAGGGCACGGTCACCTCGATCTCCTCCTTGGCCTCGACCGCCTGATGGAGGCCGTCCCG
Organism: Planctomycetota bacterium; assembly: GCA_046075145.1. Taxonomy (GTDB): domain Bacteria; phylum Planctomycetota; class Planctomycetia; order Pirellulales; family UBA1268; genus QWPN01. Next base: position 359 of record JBJTPO010000712.1, on the reverse strand, counting down.
CCAGGTGCGGCCCTCGGCGGCGCGGCCGGTGAACTCGTCGATGATCACGATCTTGCCGTCGCGGACGACATACTGCCGGTCGCGGATGTAGAACTTTCGCGCCTTGCAGGCCCGCTCCACGGCGTCGTAGATCGCCAGCAGGCTCGTGGCGTCGAGTTCCGGCGGCCGGTCGAGCGCCCGCACCCGGCTGCGGCCCCGGCCGAGCAGTTCGCAGGTGTGCTTGCGGACGTCCTCCTCGAAATCCTCGCCTGGATCCAGTTCGGCCGCCGCCCTGGCCGCGAACCGGAACAGGGCCTGCTCGACCGCCTGCGCCTCGCCGGGCGGCGAGGCGATGATCAGCGGGGTGCGGGCCTCGTCGA
>JBJTPO010000711.1:0-2024 GCA_046075145.1 Planctomycetota bacterium | reverse complement strand
CGCCAAGGCCGCCGCCAAGGAGCACGGCCGCCACGCCGCCGGCGATCCCCGCCCGCAGCACCATGTCCACGCTCGCCAGGGCGAAAAACCCCCCGGCGGCCGCGGCGAAGGCCAACGCGATCGGCCCCGCGATCACCGCCCCCTGCAGCCCGCCCGAAAACGCCTGCTTCACCGCCGGCAGTGCCGCGATCGCCTTCGCCTGCTCGATGGCCGCATCCCGCAGGCTCCCGAGCTGCTTGAGCGGCTCATCGGGCAGGTCGGCGGGAGTCTCCGTGGTCGACTCGCCCTCGGCATCGGCCGGCTCCACGACCGTCACGCCCCGCTTGGCCAGCTGCTTTGCCGACGTGGCCACTGCCTCTTCGAGTTGGGCCACGGCCCGGCCGATCTCGCTCTCCCCCTTGGCGAAGATCGCGAGCGGCTGCTTCGACTTGGTCTTGGCCACCTCATTGGCCGCCATCCCGGCGAACTGGGCCTCCTCCTTGAGCTCGGCCACCTGCTTGCTGCACGCTGCCTGGAGCAACTTGGCTCGCGCCTGCCTGGCGTCGTCGAGTTTTTTCAGCTCCGCCACCGCAAACGCGTCGGCCTTCTGCAACACCGCCCCATGTTCCCGCCGGGCGGACTCGATCTCGGTGAGGTGCTTCTTCTTGGTCGACGCCAGCGCCGCGTCGGCCGCGGCGGTGGCCGCCTGCGTGGCCGCCTCGTGCTCGGCCACGATCTCCCTCTCCGCCTTGGCCCGGACCGCGGACTCCCGCCTCAGGATGGCCATCTGCTCCCGCAGCACATTGGCGTCGTAGGCCGATGCCAGCCGCGGCGCCTCAGCGGCCGCAGTGGCGATCGATGAGGCGGGAAAGTCGGCGGCGTTCGTGCTCACGGGATTCCTCGGGGCCGGCTGGGGAAGGGATCAGTAGCCGTCGGAGTCGCTGACATCCCGCACGGCCCGGTCGAGCACCTCGGCCAGACGACCGAGCGCGTCGAGCGTGTCCTTCACGCTCGGCAGCAGCGGCTCGACGTTCTCCTTGTGAAACGCCTTGGCCCGAGCGTCGTGCCAGGTTTCGGTGGCGGCGTCCCACTTAAGGTTCATCTGCTTGAGCGCGTTGGCGAGCTTGCTCGCCCCGCTGGAAAGGTCTCCGGCCCTCATGCCTCACCTCCCGCGGCGGCACCGTTTGCGGGGGCTGGTGCGATGGCGGGGGCCGGCGCGGGCGATTCGTCGAGTTGCCGGGTCACGTTGGCTCCGCCACTCGCGCCATCGCCGCCGGTCTCGCCGGTCGGGGAGGCGACCTGACGGTAGGCGTCGAGCGCCCGCAGCATCTTGTCGAGTTGGGCCATCGCCCGCGGGCAATCGACGTCGATCACGTCGCGAAACCGGACCAGCCGCACACAGGTTTCGCGAAACTGCTGCTGCACCACCGGCGTCCAGCGGCGGACGGCCTCGGCCTTCTGCTCGGCCCGGGCCAGCCTTTGCCGCGCCTTCTCCAGGGCCTTCTTCTCCTCGATGCAGGAAGGCGTGTTGTCGCCCACCTTCTTGAAGGTCCGGCAGTGCTCGAGATCCTTGATCGCCTTGTTGACCGCGTCGCTCATCTTGCGGATCTCGGCCTTCCAGTAGGCGGCCCGATCGACGCAGATGTACTCGACGGCCCGCTGGCCCTGCATCTCGATCTCGGCCAGGGCCTGGCCCGTCTCGTGCGCGAAGGAAGCGAACGCCGTCTTCACGAAGGCGAGCGTGTCGATCGACTTGACGTCGGCCTGCTGATTCATGCCATCTCCTCCTTGCGGCGGCCCCCTCGGCGGTCAGCGCTGCTGCAGATATTCCTCGACCCGCTCGGCCTTGCGGATCAGGTACGGGACATATTCGCCGGTCGATTCGGCAAACCGCTTGAAGGTCGTCAGCTGGGCCTCGAACTCCGCGGCGAACTTCTGCTGCTCCTGGTCCCGCCAGGAGGATCCCAGCTGGCCGAGCTGACGGTGCACCATCTGCATGTGGGCCAACACCTCCTCGCTGAACTTCCGCAGATTGCCCGCGAAGC
>JBJTPO010000710.1:0-2539 GCA_046075145.1 Planctomycetota bacterium | reverse complement strand
AGCGCCAAGAGCCACGACTTCGACGCCGAGGGTAACGAGACCCGCACCGACTATCGGCGGATGCTGAAACTCGTGGTCGACGCCGGCTATCGCGGCTGGGTGGGCGTCGAGTACGAGGGGGAAACGCTCTCCGAGGACGAGGGCATCAAGACCACCAAGCGACTGCTCGAGACGGTGCGGACGGAGCTGGCCGGCTGACGAGCCGCGACCAGGAGCCGCCGCATGACAGACAGGCCGAACGAGCCCGCCGGGCTCTTGATCGTGACCTTCGATCGACTGCCGGCGTGGATTCTGCCCGCCTTCGGCTGCACCTGGGCATCGACGCCCACGCTCGACGGCCTCGCCGGCCGAGGGCTGGTGTTGGATCGCGTCATCGCCGGGAGCGATGAGCCGCACGAAACGCTCGCGGCCCTCGCGGGTCGCGGTCCGGCGGATCGCGACGCCTGGCCGCTGCTCGCGGCGGCCGCCGCGCGAGGATGGGCGCCGGCGGTCGCCACCGACGACGAGGCCTTTGCCGCGCAGCTGCCGGCAAGCGTCACCGTGCGACGCGTCCCGGCGGCGGCCGCGCCACGGATCGCCGCCACCGCCGCCGAGACCAACGTCGGCCGGCTGGTCGCGGGGGCCGCTGATCTCGCCGCCACCGGCGCGCACCGGCTGCTCTGGTTGCATGCCACGAGCCTCGGTGTCGCCTGGGACGCGCCCGAGGAGCTCCGAACCGCCTACCTCGATCCCGATGACCCGCCACCGCCGTCGGGCGCGGCCGTGCCGCACCTGCGCGTCACCGCCGAGACCGACCCGGATCTTGTCGCCGTGCTGCGGCAGGTGTTCGCGGGCCAGGTGACGCTCCTCGACCGCTGCCTCGATCAGCTGCTGTCATCCGTCGCGATCGAGACCGCTGGTGCCGCGTGGACCGTGCTCGTCGCCGGCGTGCGAGGCATGCCGCTCGGGCTGCACGGCGCGATCGGGCCGCTGCCGCTCGCTCCCTATGGCGAGGTCGTCCAGTTGCCGGCGGTGCTCGTCGATCACGCGGGACGCATGGCGGCCCAGCGGTATGGCGGGCTCCTCACCCCGGCCGATCTCGGGGCCACGCTCCGCGACCTCGTCGCCGGCGGCCGGCCGGATGACGCGGATCCATGGCTGGGTCGCAGCCTTGTGCCCTTGCTCGATGAGTGGCGGCTCGCGTCGCGCGACCGCGCGATCGCGGTGACGAAGCAGGGCGTCGCGATCGCCACACCCGCCTGGCATCTCGTCCTGCCGACCGAGGAGGCCTCCTCGCCCCGGCCACCCGTCCTGTTCGCCAAGCCCGACGACTACTTCGAGGCCTGCGACGTGGCCGACCGCGGCTCCGACGTGGCGGAGGAACTCGCCCGGTTGGCAAACCTGGTTGTGTCAGACCCGCACTCGGCCTGGACGGCACCGCTCGCGGCGGCGACCCCGGCCGGCAGGTAGCGGCCGCCGGCGCGGCTGATTTGCCGATCCTTTCGCGGCCGAAACCCGCTTTGCCGCGGGGTCGGACGGTCGCTACCATCCGCCCCCCTTCCCTGGCCCGGGACGGGTTCGCGTTTCAACTCCGCCATGCCCCCCTGCCCGCGCGCCGCCGCGCCTGCCATCGTCGCCCTGGTCGCCCTGCTGCTGGCGGTCATTCCGGCCCGCGCTGGCGATCCGCCGCAGCCCGGAGGTGAGCAACGGCCGGTCAGCATCCGGATCCGTTGGGGAGGCGGCGCGGCCCGCGCCTGGAGCGGACGCATCGCCGTGCTCGACGCCGGCGGCGCGACCGGAGCCGCCCCCGAGGACGGCGGAGCCCCGCCGCCGATCGCCCACCCGCCCGTGTCCTGGAAGACGCTCTGCACGGAGCCCGACGCCGCGGCGACCGCCCATGACGCCGCCGGAGGGATCGCGGTGCATCAGCCGAGACCGATGGCGGCCGACGGCGTCGAACTCACCGTGGCCGACTGGCGGCGGGCCCGGCTCTCAGTCGCCCTCGGCCCCGGCGCCACCGGCGAGACGACGGCCACGCTCGACCTGCCGCTGGTCGATATCCTGACCGCGCCGGTGCAGCGGCCACTCGACGCCGACGGCAATCGCCTGACGGTCGAGATCGCCCCGGGCGATGCGTTGCGGGTGACGCTCGCCGCGGGCGCCGGCGCCGCCGGACGGCCGGCCGACACCGCGGTGCGACGACCGGGCGAGGTGCTCCGGTTCCGCGTCGATCCCCTGCTGGCGATCAAGCCCGGCGAAGGGCAGTTCGAACTGCGACTCCGTCTGGCGAGCCCGCAGGACGAGAAGCCGATCGACAGTCAGACGGCGGTGCTCACGCCTCGGCCGGCTCCACAGGGAGCCGCACTCGCCTCGGGCCGGGTCCCGACGGGATTCGCCGGCGTCGATTTCGAACTCTCTCTCCCGGAGGACGAGGGCGTGTACGAGATCACGCTCGAGGCGGTCGAACGGGGAGGCCTGCGGTGGACGCGACCGCTCGCCACCCGCACGCTGCAGGTCGTGGCCTTGGCCGACGCCGCCTCCCCGCTGCCGGCCCCCGGCG
>JBJTPO010000709.1:0-6713 GCA_046075145.1 Planctomycetota bacterium | reverse complement strand
ACCGGCGGGGGCGTGCCGGGCGTGATCCTGGCGATCCTCCGGCCCGACCTGCGGGTGGAGCTCGCCGACAGCGTGGCCAAGAAGGCTCGGGCCGTGGCGGAGATCGTCCGCGAGGCGGGGCTCGCGATTCCCGTCCACGCCGCTGCCGCCCAGGAACTCGTAGCCAGCCGCCCGACTGGATCCGCAAGGTTCGACACGCTCGTGGCGCGGGCCGTGGCACCGCTGGCCAAGCTGCTGGGCTGGTTCGAGCCACGGGCCGAAGCCTTCGGTCGCCTGCTCGTGATCAAGGGGCCACGGTGGGAAGAGGAACTCACCGAGGCGCGGGCGCAGCGGCTCGGCAAGAAGGTCTCGATCCGACGGATCGCCTCCTGGCCGCTCCCGGGCACCGCCAACGAGAGCGTGCTCCTGGAAATCCGCCGGGCCGGGTGACGCCCAGCCCCGTGGGTCATGCGCTCGGGGTCGCTCAGGCCATCTCGCCGGACGCTCGTGGGTAACGCAGGCTCGGGGCGGCCGGTCCCCGTTGCCCGGACGCTCCCGTCGGGCATCCTGCCCTTCGGTCGCTCCATGCTGGCAGCGCTTCGGCATCCTGCCTGCGCTCGCCATCAAGGCCGGCTCCGGGGAACCGGCCGCCCCGAGCCGTCCAACGGGTGAGGTGACAGCGGCCTCACGGGGCCTGCCCCCGCTGGTAGCCGACTGCCGATTCGTCTCAACGCACACGGCGCGCCACAAACGCTCACGAGCACGGCCGCCCGGAGGTGCGGCCGGCGGCCGGAGGGCCGCCGAGCTGCGGGGGCCATGGATGGCCCCGCAGCGCTATCAAAGGTTCATGCCCAGGTAGCCGCCGGCTTCATCGCTGCGTGCCTGCTCGCGGGCGAGCCGTTCACGGGCCTTGGCCAGGTCGCCGGCGGCGATGTAGCGGTCGAACTCCGCCTCGACCGCGTGCTTGGCCGAGACCGCGAGCCACTCCACGGCCGGCTGGGTAAGCCAGTCGCAGGTCTCGACATCAAGCGTGATCTCCAGGTCGCTGCCCGTGGTCCGGAGATCGGCCTCATCGGTGAACACGGTTCCCTCGAGCCGGAACCGGATCCAGCCTGCCGCCGGATCGTTGGTAAAACGAAAGGTGCAGGATCCGTCGGTGAGATAGTAGGCGTTGCGGGTGCCGTGGGCGGCCACGGCCCGCTGCATCCGTTCCAGCCGGGCCCGGTAGCCGGGCGAGGCGTCGAGCGGAATGTCGAGCCGGGGCACGCTCCGCAGCGGCGTGCACTCGAACGTGATCGCGACCGGCGGCAGGGAGACGGGCTCACTCATGACGACGGGATTGTATCGCGCGACGCTGGTCATGGCGCTCGCCGCCTGGGCCGTTCCCGGCTGCGGGCCGCAACCAGGCAAGCCCACGAACGTGCGGGTCCGCGAGGCGCGGCGACTGATGGGGGCGCCGTGGACGATCACGGTGCACGCCGCGAGTCGGAGGGCCGGAACTGACGCGATCACCGCGGCCTTTGCCGAGATCGAGCGGTTGGAGCGGATTCTTTCCGACTACGATCCCGCGAGCGAGCTCTCCCGGCTTTCGGCCGCCGCTCCGACCACCGAGCCCGTCGCCGTCGGCGCCGACCTGTGGCGGGTGCTGGTCACGGCCGAGTCCCTGCGGGAAAAGACGGCTGGGGCCTTCGACATCGCCGTGGGCCCGCTGACCTCGCTCTGGCGTCAAGCCCGGCGCAGCGGCCGGCTGCCCCAGCCCGACAGACTCGCCACGGCGAGAACGGCCGTCGGGTCTGGCACGGTCGAACTGGTACCCGAGACGCAATCCGTCCGCCTGCCGAAGCCCCACACCCGGCTCGACCCCGGTGGCATCGGCATGGGCTATGCGGCCGACCGGGCGCTCGAGGTCCTCGCCACCCGCGGAATCGCCTCGGCGATGATCGACGCCTCGGGCGACGTGCTCGTCTCGGCCGCGCCCCCCGGCACCGATGGCTGGCGGATCGCCGTCGCCCCGCTGCGGCCGGGCGGCACGGGAGAGACGCTCGTGCTCGCCCATGCGGCCGTCACCACCTCGGGCGACGCGTACCAGGCCGTCGAGATCGACGGCGTCCGCTACAGCCATATCGTCGATCCGCGAACCGGCGTGGGCGTCACCGGCCCGAGCACGGTCACCGTCATCGCCCCCGACGCTACGGCCGCCGACGCCCTGGCCACCGCCGCGAGCGTGCTGGGGCACGCGGCCGGGCCGGCCATGATCGAAACCTGCCCCGATTGCTCCGCCCGCTTCGCCTGGCGGGAAGCAGATGACGAACGCGTCCTCACCACCTTCGGTTGGCCAGGTCGGTCACACGAGCCGTGAGCGACCAACTGTCCGCGTCAGGTGCGGGCGGAGCTTCCCGCACCCGGATTGCCTTCGCCCTCCCGCGCTCCCTACCGTTGCCGCGTGCCGCAGGCAGGTCGGCCCCGGTGACTCCAGGACGGAGCGGTTTTGGTTCCGTCTTTTCCTCCGGAGGTTCGTCCATGTCCTTTGCCGCAGAACACGAATACGCGCACATCGGCGAGTCGGCGGCCATCGCCGACCACGACCACGACTTGGTCGCTGAGCTCAATCGGCGCCTCGACAGCGTCTGGCGATACGACCAGTACATCGCCAACGCCGAATGGCGGGATGAGCTGCGGCAGTTCTGGATGGACGCCAAGGCGATGGACCAGCAGGCGATCTCCCGCCTCCGCGAGCTGATCTGCACCGAGGTGCGGAACAATTGTTTTTAGCTGCGGGGCCATCCATGGCCCCCGCAGCTTGGCGGCCCTCGGGCCTTCTGCCCCGGCCGCCGGCCGCACCTCCGGGCGGCCGTGTTCGTACGCGATTTTGGCAAGCGGCGTGCGTGCCGACGAACCCGGGTTCGGATGCTGAAAGGGGACAGTCCCCTGCGGGTACAGTCCCCTTCGATCGTCGGCCTACGAGGGGTTGCCCGTGCCAATCGAGCGGCGTAGGAAAGCGAGCGCAGAAGGATTGCGAAGCGAGGTTTCCTCCGAGCGAGCGAACGGCAGGATGCCGGTCGCGAGCGTCCAGCGAGATGGCATGGGCAACCCTGAGCTGCGGCACCCACGGCGTGGGGCGGTTTGAGGCTGGGTCAAGGGCAGGGGTATTCTGCTCGGCATGGGAGCCGTTGATCAGTCGCACCGCCGTCGCATCACGCCTCTCGCGATCGGCGTTGCTGCTGCAATCATCTCCGGAGTTCTCGGCTGCCGGCCGGTGGAGACGGGCTACTTCGGCACCACGACCCCGAGGCACCCGCCCAACGAGCTTTGGATCAACAACGCTGGTGAGCCCGAATGGCTCGACCCCAACAAGTGCGCGGACGGCAACGGCGGCGCCATTCTCTGGAACACCTTCGCCGGCCTCGTCCAAGCCCATCCGGCCACGCTCGAGCCGCTCCCGGAGATCGCCACGCGCTGGGATGTGTCGGCCGACCGGCGAATCTACACCTTCCACCTCCGGCCCTCGGCGTGGTCCGACGGCACGCCGCTGACGGCCCACGACTTCGTGTTCTCGTTCCGGCGGCTGCTCGACCCCAGGACGGCCAGCAAGTACGCCACGAACGGCCATATCTTTCAGGGTGGCGCGGCGATCAGCCGGGGCGAGGCCCCTCCCGAATCCCTCGGCGTGCGGGCCCTGGACGAACTCACGCTCGAGGTCGTGCTCGAGGACCCGCTGCCCTACGTCCTCTCGTTCCTGACCTTCTATTCCTTCATGCCGGTCCCCCGGCATCTGCTCGCGGACCTTGAACGCCGAGGGATCGACGAAGCGCTCTGGACGCGGCCCGAGCACGTCGTCTCGAACGGACCTTACCGGATGACCGAGTGGAGATTTCGCCAGCGGATGGTGTTCGAGCGGAATCCAGGGTATTGGGACGCTGCCAACGTCAAGCTCGACCGCGTCCGGGTGGCGATGGTCGAGAGCTACAACACCGCGCTCACCATGTATGCCGCCGGTGAGTTCGACTGGCCAGGCAGCAGCACCTCCCTGCCGGCGGAGTTCCTGGACTACCTGGCCCGGTACAAGGACTTCCACCGCCACCCCTACCTCGCCTCGTATTACTACTGGATCAACACCCAGGCGCCGCCGCTCGACAACCCGCTCCTTCGACGGGCACTGTCGCTGGCGATCGACCGTGAGGCGCTTGTCCGCCACGTCACCCGCGGCGGTCAGATCCCGTCGGCCGACCTCGTCCCCGACGGCGTGGCCGGTTACCGGGCCCTCGGCCTGCCCCTGTTCGACCCTGTCCGGGCACGCCAGCTCCTGGCCGAGGCGGGCTACGCCACCGGCGCCGACGTGCCGCCGATCAGCCTCACCTACAACACCTCCGAGGGCCACAAGCAGGTGGCCGAGGCGATCCAGCAGATGTGGAAGGACGTGCTCGGCGTCACGGTCGAGCTCGAAAACCAGGAATGGAAGGTGTTCCTCGCGACCGCGGAGATGAAGAACTTCCAGCTCTGCCGGATGGGCTGGACGGCCGACTACGCCGACCCCTTCACCTTTCTGGAACTGCTGACGAGCACCTGCGGCAACAACCACTCCAACTGGAGCGATCCCGCCTACGACCGGCTGCTCGAGGAGGCCAACCGGGAGGCCGACCCGGCGACGAGACTGGCGAAGTTCCGCGAGGCCGAGGCCTTGGCACTGGAGGCGCAGCCGTTGATCCCGCTCTACACCTACACCCGCTCGCAGCTCGTCAAGCCGTACGTCCGCGGCATCTGGGGCAACCACCAGGACCGCCATCCCTGGAAAGCCATCTGGATCGACGCGTCGGCTCCCGCCGAGCCCGCCGCCGATCCGCCACCGCCCGGCCCCCGGGAGACCGCCTCGTGACCCGCTTCGTCCTCCGCCGGCTTCTGGAACTGGTGCCGACGGCACTGGTGATCGTAGCGGTGTCGTTCGCGCTGGTGCGGCTCGCCCCGGGCTCGCCTTTCTCGAGCGAGCGGGAGATCTCGCCCGAGGTGCTCCGTGCGCTCGACGCCAAGTACGGTTTCGACCGGCCGCTGCCGGAGCAGTTCGCCCGCTATGTCGGCAACCTCCTGCGGGGTGACCTGGGGCTGTCCACCAAGTACCCGCAGCGCAGCGTCAACGAGATCATCGCCGCCGGTTTTCCCGTGACACTCACGCTCGCCGGCGTGGCGCTGGCGTGGTCGCTTCTGCTGGGCATCACCGCGGGCATCATCGGCGCCGTCCGACAAAACACCGTCTGGGATCATGCGGCGATGGCCACGGCGCTCGTGGGGATCAGCATTCCGAGTTTCGTGCTCGGGCCGGTGCTGGTGCTCGTGGTCTCGGTGCGGTGGCAGCTCCTGCCCCCGGCCGGCTGGGGCGACTGGCGCCACGTGATCCTCCCCGGCCTCACGCTCGGCACCATCTCCGCCGCGAGCATCGCCCGGCTCACCCGCGGCGGGATGCTGGAGGTGGTGCGGAGTGACTTCATCCGCACGGCCCGGGCCAAGGGGCTCCCTGAGCGGCTGGTGATCTGGCGGCACATGCTCCGGGGCGGCCTGCTGCCGGTCGTGAGCTATCTCGGCCCCGCCATCGCCAGCATGCTCACCGGCAGCGTCGTGATCGAGAAGATCTTCAACGTCCCGGGTATCGGCCCCTACTTCGTCGATGCCGCCTTCAACCGTGACTACTTTCTGGTGATGGGGATCATCGTCCTATACGCCTTCTTCCTCCTCGTCATGAACCTGCTGGTCGACGTGGTCTACGGTCTGCTCGACCCACGGATCGAGTATTCATGACCGCCCCATCCGCCACCGATCCGCTCGGCCCCGAACTCGCGGCCGGCACCTCGCTCTGGGCCGACGCCTGGAAGCGGCTGCGGCGAAACCGCCTCGCCGTGGCCAGCGGGATGGTGATCCTGCTCCTAGCCGTGGCCTGCACCATCGGCCCGGGGCTGATCGCCGCCACCTGGGGCTACGACGAGGCAACGCAGGATCTGGCCTACGGACCGCGTCCCCCGTCCTGGGAGCACCCCTTCGGCACCGACTTCTACGGCCGCGACCTGCTGGTGCGGGTGCTCGCCGGCGGCCGCGTCAGCCTCTCGGTCGGGCTGCTCGCCGCGGTGGTGGCCGCCACGATCGGCACCGTCTACGGCGCGGTCGCGAGCTACGCCGGGGGGCTGGTCGACGCGGTGATGATGCGGGCGGTCGACATCCTCTACGCCCTGCCCTACATGTTCCTCGTGATCATCCTGGTGACGATGCTCGGCAAGAGCCTCATGCTCGTGTTCCTGGCCCTGGGCGCGGTCGGCTGGCTGCTCACCGCCCGGATCGTGCGGGGGCAGGTGATGAGCCTCAAGCAGCAGGATTTCGTGCTCGCCGCCCGCAGCCTCGGCACCCCGGGACGCGACATCGTGTTTCGCCACCTGATCCCCAACACGCTCGGGCCGGTGATCGTGACCTTCACCCTGACGGTGCCGGCGATGATCCTTCAGGAGGCCTTTCTCTCATTTCTGGGGCTGGGCGTGCAGGCTCCGCGGGCCAGCCTCGGCGCCCTGATCAACGACGGGGCCAACCAGATGCTCGTCTTCTGGTGGACGCTCGCCTTCCCCGGGAGCGTGATGGCCCTGATGCTGTTCGCCCTCAACTTCCTCGGCGACGGCATCCGCGACGCCCTCGACCCACGGATGAGGCAGTAGGCACGTGGATGCTTCAGAGAGTCCGAACACCTCGGATGGGAAGTCCAA
>JBJTPO010000708.1:0-1987 GCA_046075145.1 Planctomycetota bacterium | reverse complement strand
CAAGTCGATCGGCCTCAACATCAAGCTCCCCGCCGAGCAGCAGCCCAACCCCTTCATCACGCCGGAGCTGTGCTTCCAGTTCAAGTATTTCGCGCTCAGGAAGTTCCACTTCATCCTCCGGGCGGCCGCGGTGGTGCTGTTCCCGGGCGGCTTCGGCACGCTCGACGAGATGTTCGAGACGCTCACGCTCCGCCAGACCCACCGGATGCAGCCGGTGCCGATCATCCTCTTCGGCCGCGAGTACTGGTCGAAGGTGATCGATTTCCGGTTTCTGGCCGATTCGGGCGTGATCGCCGACCACCACGTCGATCTGTTCACCTACGCCGAGACCCCCGAGGAGGCCTGGCAGCAGATCCTCGATTTCCACGCCCAGCCGCAGCGGGCGTGAGCCGGGTCGGCGGTCGAGAAGGAGCGTTCGATGGCCGACCGTGTGCCCGTGGCGCTGGTGACCGGCGGAGCCCGCGGGCTCGGAGCGGAGGTGGTGCGGGCCCTCGCCGCCCGAGGGTATGCCGTCGCAATCCTCTGCCATGCGTCGCTCGGGCAAGCGCGGGCGCTGGCCGAGGAACTCCAGGCCGCCGGCACACCGGCCCTGGCGGTCACGGCCAACCTCCGAGAGGAGGGGGCGGTGCGGGCCCTCGTGCACCGGGTGGCCGACCACTTCGGGCGGATCGACGTGCTGGTGGCCTGCGCACGGCTCCGGAGGCCGGGCCGGCTCGAGGAACTCACCGCCGCCGATCTTACCGTTCACTACGAGGTGAACGTGGTCGGCCCGTTCGTGCTGGCCCAGGAGACTGCCGCGGTGATGGTCGCCCAGGAGACGGGGGGCGTGATCCTGGCGGTCGCCGAAGGCGGCCCGCCCCAGCCCTACGAACTGCCCTTCGCCGCGAGCCAGGCGGCGATTCCCGCGCTGATGCAGGCGCTCGACGCCGAGTGTCGGGTGAGCCATCTGCGAGTGCGGGCCGCCTGCGTGAACGTCACTCCCCCGCCCCCTCCCCCCTCGGCCTTGGCCGCCCTGCTCGTCGCCCGCATCGAAGAACTGCACAACGGCTGACGTCCGTTCAGCGAATCAAGAGGTCTGCGAAGGGTCGATTATGCCAGGCGAGGTTTCCTCCGAGTGAGCGGAAGGCAGGATGCCGATCATGTTTGGCGCGCGGGTTGCCTCGGCCGTGGGGCAGGCTTTCAGCCTGCCTGAATCGGCTCACCACTTCCCAGGCGGACTGCTTCGTCAGACCGGACTGCCCAGGTGGCAAACCTGGGCCCCCTTCTCCGAGGCCCGCCTCGTTCGGCACATCCAGGACCGAACACCCGTGCAGGATGCCCGAAGGGAACGTCTGGCGAGACGGCATGGTCGACCCTGAGCCTGCGCGCCAGGCCCCCCGAACTCACCGCGCCGCCGGCAGGCGGATCGTGAAGGTGCTGCCCACGCCGGGGGTGCTCTCGACGGTCACACCGCCGCCGTGGGCCTGCACGATGTGCTTGACGATCGAGAGACCCAGCCCCGTGCCGCCGAGCTTGCGGCTGCGGGCCTTGTCGACGCGATAGAACCGCTCGAACAGCCGCGGCAAATGCTCGGCCTCGATGCCCGCCCCCTCGTCGATGACCCGGATCACGAGTTCGCCCCCCTCCCCGTCGGCGGTGATTCGCACCGTCCGCCCCGGCTCGCTGTACTTGATGGCGTTGTCGACCAGGTTGATGATCGCCTGCTCCAGCAGCGGCGGGTTGACCTCGGCGACGAGCGCGTCCGGGCAGGCTGCATGGAGACGGATCGAACGCTCCGTGGCCCGCGGCCCGCAGTCGGCCGTGGCAGCCGCGAACACGTCGGCGATCGGAGTCGGCTCGAGCGGGAGGTTGCCGGATCCCTCGCTCTGCTCGATCCGGGACAGGGCCAGGAGATCCTCGATGATCGAGGCCAGGCGGTCGGCCTGCCGCCCCACGATCTCGAGGAACCGGCGGCTGTCGGTGGGATCGTCGAGGGCGCCGTCGAGGA
>JBJTPO010000707.1:0-1207 GCA_046075145.1 Planctomycetota bacterium | reverse complement strand
CTCTGCGCGGTTGGCGGTGTGGGTCCTCAACCCGCGGGTCTCAGGAATCCGGATTCCGCGAGGGGTTGCCCGTGCCAATCGAGCGGCGTAGGAAACTGAGTGCAGCCGACCAATCCGCCTCTGGCGGATCGGTGCCCGTTGCGAAGCGAGGTTTCCTTCGAGCGACCGGAGGGCAGGATGCCCGAAGGGAGCGTCCAGCGAGATGGCACGGGCAACCCCGACCCCAACCAACGACGCCCACAACCCTGAGAGAACGAGTTCGCTCATGCCCACGATTGACCCCACCGCTGTCGCCGCCGCACTCGCCGACCTGCGCGACCCGGAGACGGGCCGGCCGCTCGCCGAGACCGGCCAGCTTGCCGTCACCTCCGCCGACGCCGCTCAGATCGCGGTCACGCTCAAGCTCACGACCCACTCGGCGATCCTCTGGAACGCCACCCGGGCCCGGGCCGAGGAACTCGTGCGAGCGGCCTTTCCGGCGGTTCCGAACGTGACGGTCACGCTCGTGACCCATGACCGGCCGCCGCCGAAGCTCGGGCAGATCGGCCTCGAGGCCAAGAGCGTGATCGCCGTCGGCTCGGGCAAGGGAGGCGTGGGCAAGAGCACGATCGCAACGAGCATCGCGCTGGGACTCGCGCGGGCCGGCAGCCGCGTGGGGCTGCTCGATGCCGACGTCTACGGGCCGAGTGTGCCGCACCTGCTCGGCCTGGCGGGCCGGCCCCAGATCGAGAACGGCAAGATCCTGCCCATGAAGCTCACGATCGGTGGCGGCGAACTGCCCGTCATGAGCATGGGCTTCCTGGTGCCCGCCGGCGAGGCGGTGGTCTGGCGCGGGCCGATGCTCCACGGTGCGATCACCCAGATGCTCCGCGACACGCTCTGGGGCCCGCTCGACTACCTGGTGATCGACATGCCGCCGGGTACGGGCGACATCGCGCTTTCGCTCTCGCAGGTGCTGCCGCTGACCGGCGCCGTCGTTGTGTGCACGCCGCAGGACGTGGCCCTGCTCGACGCCACCAAGGCGATCGCGATGTTCAGGAAGGTGAACATCCCGCTCTTGGGCATGGTGGAGAACATGGCCTTTTTCGTCTGCCCCGACACAGGCAAGCGGTATGACATCTTCGGCTCAGGGGGCGCGAAGCGGACGGCACACGAGCTCGACATCCCCTTCCTCGGCGAGGTGCCGATCCAGATCCCGATCCGCGAG
>JBJTPO010000706.1:0-15231 GCA_046075145.1 Planctomycetota bacterium | reverse complement strand
CACCAACCTCGCCCTGCTCGTCGAGGAGTTGAAGCTCCAGGATTCGGACGACGGGCGTCTTGCCGACGAGATCGACACGGCAACGGAGGTTGCAGGCCCGCTGCTCGGAAGTCGTTCCGTCGACCGACAACTGGCGGCCCCACTTCTCCGAGACCGCGAATACGGGGTCGGTGGTCACGCCGATGGTGCCGATCGCCACCTCGGCAGCCGGCTTTTCCGCCGTGACGCCAAACTTGAACAGGCCGACGTCACGTTGCCGTTCGGGGTCGGGCTCGAGCGTGACCGCCGCGAGCCGCAGTTCCATTCCGACCCGTTTCTTGGAGTCGGCGACGAGTTCGGCGAGCGTGGCCTCGGCCACGGGGCCGTCTGCCGGCTCGGCCTCCTGCGGGCCGGCCTCGAGGAACTCCTCGATCTTGGGGAGAAACCAGGGATGCACGCCGGCCCCGCCCCAAGGCTCGTCGAGCCGCTGTGGCAGGGGCGCGGCGTAGCCGACGGCCGACTCCTCCGGCTGGAGGAAGAAGGCCGGGGGCAGGGTCTCCTGCGCCAGCGGCTGCTCGCCGCCGGCACCCGCGGCGCCTGGCATCTCGCCCGCGCCGATTCGGGAGCCGTCGGCGGCGCGGGGGGCGTCCTTCACCTCGAGTCGCTCCCAGCGCGGCGTTCCCCCCGCCTCCACGCGAGCCCGCTCGACCAGATAGACGGCCCACTGCGGCCGGTCGCGGCGCGGATCGCGGAAGCTGGCCGAGCCGAAGCGGCGATCGTACTCCTGCTGCTGTTTGGCGACCGGAATCAAGCCGGTGACGATCACAAAAGGCGTGATCTTGCCCGGCTGGGGCGGGGCGACCGTGGCCGGAGTGAGTTCGGGTGTCAGGCCGGCATCGAGACCGAAGGATGAGCTCTCGCCGGCCGGATCCCGGCCCCGCGGCGGCTTGCCCCGCGCCGGCTTCCGCCGCGGTTCCTCCTGCGGCGGCGGGACGAGATCGGGTTGCCGTGGGGCGAGGTCCGCGCCCCCTGCCTGGGCCGCGGGGTCGGTCAGAACGGCGATGCCCGCCACGGCACGCAACTGGTCGATCGGGAACACGTCGGGCTTGGTCCGCTTCGAGAGTTCACTGACCAACGGACGGTTGAGCAGCGTACCCACCGCCTGGGCCGGAGCGATCTTCACCTGCTGCGGACGCCAGTGGTCGATCGCGGGCGGCAGCGGTGCGCGGCTCGGCAGCCGCTCCGCCGGTACCTTGCGGACGCTGTCGATGTTGGAGGTGGCCTGGGATGCGAGGCCGCTGATGGCCTCGGGCATGCGATCCGGCTTCACGCCCTGGATTCGGACCGCGTCGAGTCCCCACCACGCCAGCAGCAGGGCAAATGCCCCGATGGCGGCGAAGGCCACCTTTTCGCCATGGTTCACGAAGAAGCCACCGATCGCGGCCGGGCTGAGCGCCATCTTCGGCTTGTTCATGCCCCACCTCCGGATTCGGCGGGAACCGCATCCGGCTCGGCCGCCCCGAGCGCGGCCGGATTCGGCGGCGTTGCCAGGCCGACGGTGCCCCGCAGCTCCAGCGTGACGTCGAACGGCCGCCGCCGCCGATCCCCTGGAGCGGACATCCCGCCTTCCTCGGCGCCGCTCGGCTGCGTCAGGCCACCGGCGCGGCCGAAGACGCCCTCGCCGCCGAGCTGACTTGGCGGGTTGACTCGCAGCTGTCGCACGTCGATCGGGATCGGGCTGCCGGCCAGGTCTGCGAGCAGGCGGTCGACCTGTCGCTGGTCGATGATCACCCTCAGGATGAACGGCATCAGGTGCACCATCGTGGCGTCGGGCGCCGTCACGAGTTCGGGGGCCGTGAGCGGCTTGCCCGAGAAATCGACGTAGATCCACTGCTTGAGCATGTCGTCGGGCGAAATCGCGCCCGCCTCGGCTCCGGCCCCTTCCGCGTTCGCCACCTCGGTTGCGGGCTCTGCAGGCGCCGGGCCACCGAATCCGCCCTGCCCCCCAAAGCCCTCCGCGGACCCGCCGGCGCTCGAGAACCGCGGGTGCGGCGGACGCCCTTCCGCGCCGACCCCGCCACCCATATCCATCGCCGGCTCCGGCGGCAGGCCGCTATCGGCGGCCGGGCCGGCGGCCTGGTCCCGAAGGCCGAGGATCCGCCCCGCGCCGCGGCCGCCGGGCTTCTCCTCGGCGGCCGGATAGCCCACGGCCAGTTCGTCGACGAGCGTGATCGACGCGTCGTAGGCCCCCTTCGCGCCCTTGTTCATCCGGTTGATCGTGTCGCAGAACAGGCCGTAGACCCAGAGCTCCTCCTGCGCCAGCAAGACCTGCGTCGTCGAGGGAGCCCGGTCCCAGGCAAACGACACGAACAGCCGCTTCTGATCCTCGCCCTTCCATTCCAGGGGCGCGAGTTGCTGCGACGCCTCGGCGGTGTCCTCCTCGCCGCCGGGCCCGGCGCCCCGCTGGAAACCGCCGTCGCGACGGATGACTGCTGGGCCGCCTTCACCGTCGTTGGCGGTCATCAGCTCCGGGCAGCCCATGCGGGCGGGAAGTTGCCGAACGAGGTCGGGAACCGTGTTTTGGTAGCGCTGCAGGTCGCGGAACTGCAGGTCGCGGCGGGTGCCAGACCCCACCGCCTGCACCGAGGCCAGGAAATCGGGGCCCAGTGCCGCAGGCCATGACCGCAGCGGCGCCTGGCTCTCCCATAGACCCTGCCACTCCTGGAGGATCTCGTTGCGAGCCGCTTCCGTGCGGCCGTCGAAGGTCTGCACCCAAGCGTCGTTGGGATGGTCCGGCTCGCCCCGCACGGCGTTCAACGCCGACGCATGACCGTCGATCGTGGCCTTCTCGCGATCGATGGTCGCCTTGAGCTGCCCCGCAGCCATGAACAACGCCGGCACAAACAGCAACGGCGCGAGCACCGCCAGGATCCAAAAGTGGTGCTTGATGACCGGGGCGAGCTGGTGTCGGAGCGAGTCGGGAAGCGGGGGCACGGCAGGCGGCCTTTGGGGTTCAGGGTGAGATGCCGGCATCGACCGGGTCCGACTCCGCGGGCGGCCGGAGGCTACCGGGGGACCGCGGCTGCCACGCAAACTGCAGCACGAAGGCGTATTGCTTGAGCTGGAGGAACTGCTCCTCCTCCGGCTGGTCAGCGGCGGGCGGCCCGCCCGGAGCGGCGCCGAGGCCGGCGACCGCCTGGGCGATGCTCACCTTGACCTTCGTCACCGGCGTGCGTTGGACGATCACGGGGTAGCCGATTCCAAGCTCCGTCACCGTGACCTCCTCGCCCGCCTTGGCGCCCGCCGACACCAGCACGGGCCCGGCATCACCGAGCAGCCCGCGGACGAGCGTCTCCCGGACGAACTGCTCCCCCTCGGACGGCTTGTGACGATCCTCGTTGTGGAAGTGGTGGCCGACGATCTGCACCACCCACCCTGGGCCGGACGGGCCGGCGGGGGCGGCAGCGGCCGGATCCTCCGCGGCAGGAGCGGCGGGGTCTCCTCCGGCCGCCACGTCGGCCGGAGGCTGACCATCAGCCGGTGGGGCAGGCACCGAGGAACGATCGTCCACCTTGCCGGCGGCCGCGAGCGTGCGTTCCCAGTCGCGATTGATCCCCTGGAACCAGACCGCCAGATCCGGCACATATTCCATGTCGAGCGAATCGATGTGGATCTCCCGCCGGTCAGCCGGGCCTTCCGGTGCGGCGTCGGCCTCGTCCCGCGGCAGCACCGCCGTGAGGGCCCTCAGGAGATCGAGCGACTGAAACCGCCGGTCGTACACTTCGACGAGATACCGCTCCCAGGCGACCGTGTCGCGCAGCCGCTGCTCGGCCTCCTCGACGGCGGCCTTCGCCGCCGCCGCCCGGGACTTGGCCGAGTCGGAGGCCGCGAAGGCATTGCGATAGGCGGCCGGGTCGTAACTCGCGGCCGAGGCGAACCAGCCGGAGAAGTTGGCCAGCCCCGCGGCCAGCAGGGCCAGCATCGCCGCCACCGCCCAGGGGCGCTTGGCGGCGATCATTCGGTCGCGGGCGATCTCCCGCGGCAGGAGGCTGGTCTTGATGCTCGCATCCTTGGCCGCCTGGAGAGCGAGCCCGTAGGCCGTGCCGAAACTCATCCGGTTGTCGCGAAACACCGGCGACGAAACGGCCGGCCCCTCGAGGGCGGCGAACGACTCCAGCCGCTGCACGTCGAGCTGCAGCTGCTTGGAAACGAAATCGCTCAGGCCGCGGAGCTTCGCCGCGTTGCCGAGCAGGAACACCTTGCCGATCTTGGCGGAACGGTCGGAGCCGGTGAAGTAGTTGAGCGACCGCTGGAGCTCGGAGGCGAACTGGTTGAAAACCGGCTTCATGGCCTTGAAGACGGCCCGTGGATCGGCGGCCCGGACGGCGTTTCGCTTTTCCTTCTCCGCCTTGGCGAAGGTGTATTTGAGGTCCTGTACCAGCGCCTTCGTGAAGCTCGAGCCCCCGATGGGCATGCTCCGCTGCCAGACCCGCAGGCCGTTGGTCACGACCAGGTCGGTCGAGTCGACGCCGATCGACACGAGCACGAGCGAAGGGGGCGGGTTCTCGGGGTCGATGGTCGCCGGGGCGGGCAGTTGGTCGAACATCGCCATGTTCGCCAGGGCGATCGGCGCCATCTGCAGGATCTCGACCTCGATGCCCGCCTCCTGGAAGGGGGCCAGTACCTTGGCCACCTGCTCCCGCTTCATGGCGAAGAGAGCAACCTCCGCGTCCATGACGAAGCCCCCCTCCTCCATGCCCGTCGCCAGCCGCTGCCAGTCCCAGACGACCTGGTCCAAGGGGAAGGGAATCTGCTGCCCCGCCTCGTACTTGACGATGTCGGGAATCTTCTTGGCCTCGACCGGCGGCAGCTTGATGAACTTCGCCAGACCCGACTGGCCCGGCGCCGACACGGCGACCCGGTCGCCGGTCACCGTGTTGCGGGACATGAACTCGGCCAGGGCCGCCCGCACCAGCGCTGCCGGGTCGGCCTCCGGCTGGGAGAGCATCGTGGGATACTCGACCACGTCGAAGGCCTCGGCGATCAGCCGGCGCGGGTCGGTCGGCGACACCCGGCAGCGCAGCGCCTTGAGGCTGCACTTGCCGATGTCGATTCCCCAGACGTATGGACTGGCGGCCATGGGCCCGGAGATTCCGATCGAGGAAGAGGCAGGACGCGATCGGGCAATCGGCCGCAGGATGGCCGTTCCGACCGCGTCTCTCCGTCAATCCTAGGAACGGCGGCGCGGGGGTGTCAAACCACCTGCGCCGCGCCGCGGGACGGCATTTCACGGCGTCACTACACTCGTCGCCATGCATCCCGGCCGCATCATCGTCCTCCTGCCCTGCCACACGCTCGACGACTTCCCGACCTGGCTGGAGGAGTCGGAGGCCGAAGGGCTGTTGGCAGCGTGGACCGCCGCCTGGCACCCCGCGATTCTCGCCGCGGTCGCCAATCCGCCGGGCTGGGCGAGCGTCGATCTTCCGCCCCCTGACGACACGCCGGCGGGAGTCGTGCCGGCGTTCTGCGACGACCGGTTCGTGGCGCAGAGCGCGGCCGATGATGCGGGCCGGTGGGTGCGGCACACCGCCGGCGGTGGCGACATCACCGCGGCGCTCGCGGCGCGGCTCGGGGTGACGACCGGCGGTGACGCCGGCCTGCCGGCCTCCGCGTGGGCCGACGACTTCCGGGCACTCGGGCTGGCGGTGCTGCTCGCGGAACTGTTCGCACGCCGGATGCGCACCGAGGCCGACCTGGCGGCAACCGGGTTCGACACCGCGGTCCTGACGGCGGCCCGCGCGGCCGTGGCAGGAGACGACGAGGCTGCCCGGGCGTCGCTGGCCGAGGCCTTCGCCTGCCTCGACGCAACCCGGTCGCGGTACTACTCGGTCGAATCGTGGGTCGTCGACATCGTCCTCCTGGCGCCGGCCACGAGCGGCATGACCATCCTGACGGAACTCACGAGCCCGGTGCCGCTGGCGATCGTGGCCGAGGGCGCGACCATGCGGCGGCTCGCCGAGAAGCATCCCGCCGCCGTGACTGGACTCCGTGAAGCGGTGGCGGCGGGGCGGGCCGAGGTCTGCGGCGGCCGCGACGACAGTCGAGCCCTCGAGTTCTGCACGCCGGAGGAGATCCGTGACTCCGTGGCCGCCGCTCAGGCGGCGTGGCTCGAGCACGTGGGCCACGCGGCTTCTACCTCCGCGGCGATCGGCGGCGGCAGTTCGGCGATCCTGCCCCAGGTGCTCACCGGGTTTGGATTCCGGTCGGCGATTTGGAGCCTGTTCGACGGCAGTCCCCTGCCCGACGCGGGGGGCGGCCGGATTCGCTGGGAGGGCACCGGGGGCGGGGCGATCGAGGCGTTCGCGCGGCCGCCCCTCGACGCCGGCCGCGCCGCCACGGTGCTGGAACTCCCCGATCGGCTCGGCGACGCGCTCGACCATGACCACGCGGCGGTCGTGGCCTTCGCCCACTATGCCGGCGCCGCCAGCCGCTGGCATGAGCTCGTGCGGCGGATCGGTCACTGGAGCGGGCTCTTGGGCACGTTCGTGACGCCGGGCGACCTCATGAGCCGCACCGTCGGCAGCGGCACCCCCGCGTCGTTCGAGCCCGACGCGTTCGCCTTCGCGATCCCGCCGGAAGCGACCGCCGATCGCAGTCCGCTGCAACCGCTCGTCGCCGCCGCGGCCGCCGACGCCCGCCGGACGCTCGCCACCCGGCGGGCCGGTCTCGCCGGCCGACTCGCCGCCGCCGGCTCGGTGCGGACCGTGGTCGCTGCGCCCCGGCCGGCCGGCGGCCGCCAGCCGCGCTGGCTGCCGGCGGGCCTCCTCGGCCGACGTCGCGACGACGACGCCCTGCTGCTCGACAACGGGCTGGTGCAGCTTCGACCCCACCCGCGCACCGGCGGCCTGCTCTCGCTGCGGCGGCCCGTCGATCGCGGCAACCGCATCTCCCAGCAACTGGCGCTGCGAACCACGGCGGCTCCGAGTCCGGGCCGCTGGGAACCGCCCGAAGAGCGGGCCGAATATGCCGGCATGGAAGCCGACGCCATCGCGCGGTCGGGCCCGGTCGCCGGCGGCACGATCGAGAGCCGGGGGCGGCTCGTCGATGCGGCTGGCCGCGGCTGCGGCCGGTTCGCACAGCGCATGAGCCTCGTCGAGGGCCTGCCGCTCGCCCTGCTCGAGATCGAGGTACGGCTCGATGAGCCGGTCACGGGTCCCGTGTTCGAGAGCCACGTCGCCGCGCGGTTCGCCTGGCACGAGAACGAGGACGTCGCGATCCGTCGCAGTCTTCACCTCCAGTCGATCGTCACCGAGCGGACCCGGTTCACCGCCCCCCACTTCATCGAGATCGCCCCGAAGGCCGGTGGCGGCGGGGTCGCGATCCTCACCGCCGGTCTGCCCTGGCATCTGCTGTCGAGCCCGCACGTGCTCGACGCGATCCTGCTCGCCGGCGGTCGCGAAGCGGCCTGCCGGCTGGCCGTGGGCGTCGGGCTCGAGCGGCCCTGGGATGCGGCGGTGGAACTGGCGGCCGGCGACATCCCGACCAGCGGGCCGGCGCTGCCGGCGAACGTGCGGCTCTCCGTGGATCCGCCCCAGGCCGGCGATCCGCCCACGATCCTCCGAGCGGGGCTGGTCGAGTCGGCCGGGCGCCCGGGCGAGGTGCGGATCGAGTGGGTTGGCGATCTCGTCCGGGCCGAGGCCGTGGATTCGCTCGGGCACCCGCTGCCCGACGTGGCGGTGACGATCTCCGGCCAGGCGACGGTTGTCAGGCTCGAACGCTACCAGTGGGTGCAGCTGGTGCTGGAGTTCGCCGCTGGTGCGGCCGGCCCACCGGGAGGCGCGGCATGATCGTCACGCTCGACGGGCCCGCCGGCGCGGGCAAGAGCACGGCGGCGAGGGCGCTGGCGACCCGCCTCGGCTGGTGCTACCTCGACACGGGCGCCATGTATCGGACCGTGGCGCTCGTCGCGCTCGAGCAAGGCATCCCGCTCGACGACTCGGCCGCGCTGGCCGGGCTGGCCGGGTCGCTGGCCATCGATTTCCGGGGAGGGCGGGTTCTGGTCGGCGACCGCGACGTGTCGGCCGAGATTCGCACCGAGCGGATCACCCAGGCTACCCGGCCGGTGGCCGACGCGCCCCCGGTGCGGGCGGCGATGAAACAGCTGCAGCGGCGGTTGGCGGAAGGCCGTGACGTGGTCACGGAGGGCCGCGACCAGGGCTCGGAGGTCTTTCCCTGGGCCGAGGTCAAGGTGTTCCTGACGGCCTCGGCCGACGAGCGGGCCCGCCGCCGGCATCTGGAGGAGGCGGGCCGGGGTGTGACGACGTCGCTCGAGTCGGTGCGGGCGGCGCAGGCCCGCCGCGACGAAGGGGATCGCGTCCGGCCCGTGGGGGCGATGCAGCCGGCTGCCGACGCCGTGATCCTCGAGACAGACGGGCTCTCCGCCGACGAAGTCGTGGAACGGTTGGCGGCCCTCGTCGCCGGCACGCGGTCACGCGAGGCGACGCCATGACCGCCGTGGCGGAGGGGATCGACGAGCCGCGGCCGCGAAAGCCGAAGGATCCGGCCATCCCGGACGGCCGCTCGGTCTTCGGCCAGGTGTTGTACGCCGTGCTCTGGGTGCTCTGCCGCACGCTCGGCGTGGCGGTGTTCGGGTTCCGCGTGCGGTTTGCCGAGCCGCTGCCCGCCCACGGGGGGCTGCTCGTGCTCTCCAGCCACCAGAGCCACCTCGATCCGCTCCTGCTCGGCCTGGCCTGCGATCGGAGGCTGTCGAGCCTGGCCCGCAGCTCGCTGTTTCACTTCGGTCCCTTCGGCGCCGTGATCTCCGCGCTCGACGCAGTGCCGATCGACCGCAACGCCTCGGTGGTGGCGGCGATGCGGGCCGTGATCGCGCGGTTGAAGGCGGGCAAGGCGGTGACGATCTTTCCCGAGGGGGCCCGCACGTTCGACGGCCGCCTCGTCGAGTTCAAGCCGGGCTTCGCCCTGATGGCCAAGCGGGCCGGCGTGCCGATCGTGCCCGTGGCGATCGTGGGGGCCTTCGAATGCTGGCCGCGGACCCGGCGGCTGCCCCGACCGGGCCGGATCAGGCTCGAGTTCGGGAAGGTGATCACGGCCGCCGAGGTCGAGGCGCTCGATGAGCAGCAGGTGTTCGAACTCTGCTGCGGCCGCATCCGCGCGCTCGATGCGGTGGCGCGGGCGACCCGCTCAGGGAGTCGCGGCTGAGCCGGACCGGGCCCGCTTGAAGGGATCGACGGTGCCGCCACCGGGACCCGGCGGCGGTTCGTTGCCCGCGCTGAAGAGCTTGGGCCAACCGAGATTCGTGCCGGGCCAGTTCGCCGCTCCCGGGGGTGAGTCGGCGGTGGGGAGCGGCTGTGGCGCGCGGTCACGCGGCTGGAGCAGATCAGCCGGCGAGGGAAAGGAGCCGCCAGACCGCGGCGCCGAGACGAGGGCGGCCGGAACGCCGGTGGCGGGCGCCGCCCCGCCCCGCTCGAGCACCCGCACGGAGACGTCGTCGATCCGCGCCTCGCCCAGGCCGGAGAGCGCGAAGGTGACGGTGAATGGTTCACCGGCCGCCTCGGGGGGCACGATCCGATGGAGCACGAGCCTCCGCCAGTCGCGGGTGGTGCCCACCCGCTCCGCGAGCGCCGGCCCGCCGAGCGAGTCGAAAACCATCAGGCCGTCCACGCTGCCGCTGATCGGGGCGGGCACCCAGACCTGCGCCGCAATCTCGAGCAGTTTGCCCACCGGGGCGGTGAGCGGCGGCGTGGTGATCCAGACCGGCGGCGTCTCGACCACGACCGGGGGCGCTTCCGGGTCGGCCGCCGCGGCCACCAGGCGGAGGCAGCCGCGACCCGAGGCGGGCCGCGATGGACTGACCTCCACGACGGTGCGGACCTCGCCCGGCGGTCGCGCGAAGTGGTGCCAGCCGCCCTGCGCCAGCGGCTCGAGCTCCTCCATCTCGCCGCCGGCGAGCAGTTGCTCGCCCGGCACGGTGCCCGTGCGGGCGGCGATGAACTGCCAGGCCTCGGCGAGCGTGGCGTCGGAGCAACAGAGCGGGCTCGAGACCATCGAGCCCTCTGCCTTGACGGCGTTTTCCCAGATCCGGCGCTCGAACTGCCCGGCGATGGCCGTCGCCTTCCGGAGCGAGCGGGAGGCGGTGGTCGGATCGCTGGCCACGAGCGCCTCGCCCGCGGCCGCCAGCCGGCTTGCCTCGGTGAGCATCGGCCCGGCTGCGACCGGGGGCGGCCCGCTGAAGGCCTGGGGCGGCAGGCGGCCGAGCAGGTCGGCGGCGCTGGCCAGGGACAGTGCCGCCAGGCCGCGGGCGGAGGCCAGCTCGACCGCGGCGAGCGACCGCAGCTGCTCCTGCACGCGGCCGGTCACGGCCGGCTCACCGCTGAGCAGGATGAGGGCATGCGTCGTGAAGCTGTCGAGGGTCACGGACACGCCGCCGGTCACCCGCTGCTGCCGCAGGGGCCGCAGGCCGCCCGGTGCGATCTCCCAGGCGCGGTGGGCCTCCGGAACGCCGGGCACGAGGATCGACAGCGGCACGTCCTCACCGGGCATGTCGGCGCCCTCGTAGCGGCGGGCGACCACCTGGGAGCCCTGCACCCCGCGCCAGGCCAGCACGATCCGGGCCCGGGCGGCTTCCATCACGAAGGCCTGCACCTCGGGGCTGCTCGTCGTGGCCCGCGACGCGAACCGGCCGGCGGCGCCCCACGGTTCCAGCACGGCCAGGTGGATGTTCATCTCCCGCACGGCCGCGGCCCGCATCCGCGCCTCCGCCTCGTCGGCGTCGAGCCGGCGGGAGGAGGTGAAGAGGATGCCCCGCACCCCGCCGGCCACGGCCGAGAAGGCCGCGAGCGTGAGGCTCTCCGGATCGATCGCCAGACCCCGGCCCCCGATGCCGGAGAGCGCCGCCGCCTGCCGGGCTGCGGCCGGATCGAGCTCGGTGGCGATGGTCGCGAGGAAGGGCGTGCCTGGCCGGGCGAGCCTGGGCCGCTGCCGGAGCCATTCGAGCCAGTCCACCAGCTCCAGCGTGGTGCCGAGCACCGTGCGCCGGGCCACGACCATGTCGACGTGTCGCGAGACCGTGCGGAGACCCGAATCGACCGCGCCCAGCAGCGGCCGCCCGGATCGCGTGTCACAGGCGCGGATCCGTCGGCCCTGTTCGGCCAAGTCCTCGAGTGCCGCCTCGGTCAGCCCGCTGCCCACGTCCCAGGCCAGGACCCGGTCCCAATTCCGCAGCATCGGCACGCGTTCGGGCTCGGTCAGGTCAACGTCGGGGATCGGCGGGGGCGGGCAGATGATCCACAGCCCGGCCGCCCGCGCCTCGGCGAGCTGGTCGGCCGACGCCGGCTCCGCCAGCCGCACGCAGTTGAAGCCGAGTTCGGCGAGCTTCGCGAAGGGCTCCCCCATCCAGTCGATCGAGCGGGGGAAGAAGGGCAGGCCGTCCACCTCCAGCACGCCCCGCGTCAGGCCGGCGGCCGGCTCGGGGGGAAGTTCCGAAACCGTCGCCGCGGCGGCAGGCCGGACCAGCGGATCGCCGACCGCGACCGCGGTGACGACTCCCGATGCCGAGAGATCATCGATGGCGATCTCGTGACGTCCCTGGCTCACGGCGCCATCGAGTACGAGGGCCGTGATGACGGCCCCGTCCAACGTGAGATCCGAGCCGTGTTCGAGCCGCAGCGCCGGCAGCTGCCGGGCCAAGCCGCGGGGGATGTCGGCCACCTCGAGGAGTTCCCAGCGGCCGATGTCGCGGTTCGCCGTGCCGGGCACGAGCACCTCCACCGGTTCGGTGCCGCGCGGGCCGCGGGCCAGCCGGACGCGAACGGCCAGCCGCAGATCGGGCCGACTGGAGCGCACCCAGACCGCGGCCCGGAGCTCGTCGATCACCGCAGCGGGACCGAGCGGCGTCTCGAGTGCGATCGTCGCGGGTGAGGCGACGTCGACGACGACCCGCTCGCACCGTTCGCCGCGATGGGGCGACTGACTGGATCGGGTGTGCTCGACCAGTCGGATCGCGGGCCCTGGGGCCGCGAGCTGCCAGGAAGCCGTGGCCGACTCGCAGCCATCCTCGAAGCCGCCCGCGCCGGCCACGGTCGCCGCCAGCATCACGAGGGACACGCCGATCCGTATCCAAGCGCGCGAGCACACGCAAGCGGCAGGCCGCGGGCCGGGCGTCAGGGTGTCGCGGGCAAGTGGCATGGATGGCGTCATTCCCCGGCTCGCGCCGGGGGGGCATGGCGCAGGGCCGGGGTCGATCCGGGAATCGGGGAAAGCAGGGGCTTGTAGCAGGTTTGCCAACCCCGGCTCCAGACGTTTCTGCCCCGCCCGGGAGGGCGTCGTACGGGCCTCCGACGCAGCTCGTGCGCTCGCTTTTTGGGGTGCGAAAAGGTATTTTTCACGAATCGCCCTCACGATTTTCTCATCGATCGTGGGTGTGGGGAACCTGCCCTGTCCGCCGCGTCGCCGTCGTCATGACTCCAGCCTCCTCCGACGATCTGGCGCACCTGGTCGGCGAACTCGAGCTCGCTGCGCCGGCCGAGATCCAGGAGGCGATCCACGAAGCCGGCCCTGCCGCCGATGCCGCGACCTTCGGCCAGACGCTCGTGCGGCGGGAGTTGGTCACCGGCTTCCAGCTCGAGCGGCTGCTCAAGGGGGAGCGGCGGGGCTACTTCTACGGTCGGGCGAAGGTCCTCTATCAGATCGGTGCCGGCTCCTTTGCGCGGGTGTATCGCGCCATCCATCGGGACACCGGCGGGATCATGGCCGTCAAGGTGCTCCGCAGCCGCCACGCGAACGACGCCGACAAGTGCCGCGCCTTCCGGCACGAGGGGGAGATGGGGCACCTGCTGCGACACCCCAACATCGTGGCGATCGACGACGTGGGGGAGGAGGGCGGCACGAGCTACATCACGATGGAGTTCGTCGAGGGGCAGACGCTGCGGGAGCTGGTGAAGATCCGCGGCGCCCTGGACGGGCCGCGGGCGCTCGACGTGATCGCGCAGCTGGCCGCCGGGCTCGACTATGCCCACCGTCGGGGCGTGACCCACCGCGACCTCAAGGCCTCCAACGTGATCGTCTCGTCCACGGGCGAGGCCAAGCTCGTCGACTTCGGCCTGGCCGGGGTCGACGAGTCGGGAGACGGCGCGATCGGCCGGATCGACCAGCCCCGCACGATCGACTATGCCGCCCTCGAGAAGCTCACCGGCATGAAGGACGACGCGGTCCGCAGCGATATCTTCTTTCTGGGCACGATCGCCTATCTGGTCGTGGCGGGCGTGTCGCCCCTGAAGGAGACCCGCGATCGCAACGAGCGGGCCGATCCGCAACGCTACCGCTGCATCGTGCCGCTGGCCGAGCGGTGCCCGGACCTGCCCAAGGACGTCGTCGATCTCGTGTCGCGGATGATGAATCTCGACCCGCTCGAGCGGTGGCAGACGGCGGCTGACGTCCGGCGGCGGACCGAGCTGGTCATCGCCCGCGCGAAAGGCGAGGTTGCCGAGGTGCCGGCCGAGGCGACGGTGCACAAAGGCAGCCTGATGCTCGTCGAGTCGTCGCAGAAGGCGCAGCAGGTGCTGCGGGAGTTCTTTTCCAAGCTCGGCTATCGGGTGCTGCTCACGGAGAATCCCCAGCGGGCCCTGTCGCGGTTCTCGTCCACGCCCCTGCCCGCCGACTGCCTCGTGCTCAGCACGCACGCGCTCGGTGACGACGCGGTCACCGCTTTCAACACGCTGACGAGCGATCCCTTCCTGGCGGCGGTGCCGGCGGTGCTCCTGCTCGGCTCCAAGCAGGCCGATCTGGCCGGGGCGGCGCGGAGCGACGGCCGACGGCGGGTGATCCAGATGCCGGTTCCGACCGAGGCCATGTCGCGGGTGCTCGAGGAGCTGGTCGCCGGCAACGCGTGAAGCGGGTCCCGGCGGCTGCTCGCGTTCCCTCGGCCGGGAATCTCCCGGGGCATTCCGAGACCGGAGGCGATGGGGTATCCTTCGCCACACGCGGTCACCGGAGGCGGACGGTGGCCGCGGATCCCTCCCTGTCCCTGCCGGCTGGCGGGGCGAAAGCGATTCGCCATGGACCTCGAGGCCTATCAGACCGAGGACTTCCACGACGAGCTGTTCGACGAGCGGCTCGAGCCCCGCCCCGGCGCCGAACTCCTGGCCCGGCGGCTGGCCGGCTTCACCAATGGTGAGCTCGCCGAGCGGCAGCGGGCGGCCGACAAGGCGCTGCTCACGATGGGTATCACCTTCAACGTCTACGGCCACGAGGCCGGGACGGAGAAGATCTGGCCGTTCGACATCGTGCCCCGGGTGATCGACGCGGGGGAGTGGAGCCTGATCGAGCGGGGCCTGGCCCAACGGATCCGGGCCCTGAACCTGTTCATCGACGACGTCTACAACAAGCGGCAGATCGTGGCCGACAAGGTCGTGCCCGATTGGCTGGTGGATTCGGGCAAGTGCTTCCGCGGCCCGTGCGCGGGCCTGAAGCCGCCGCGCGGCATCTGGTGCCACATCACGGGCACCGATCTCGTGCGCGGGGGTGACGGCGTGATGTATGTCCTCGAGGACAACCTCCGCACGCCGTCGGGTGTCTCATACGTGCTCGAGAACCGCGAGGTGATGAAGCGGACCTTCCCGCAGCTGTTCGAGGGGCAGCGGATCAGCCCGGTCGAGGACTACCCCGAGAAGTTGCTCGCGATGCTGCAGTACGTGGCCCCGCGGCAGGCCCGCGATCCGACCGTGGTCGTGCTCACGCCCGGGATCTACAACTCCGCCTACTTCGAGCACAGCTTCCTGGCCCGGCAGATGGGCGTGGAGCTGGTGCAGGGCTCGGATCTCGTGGTCCAGGGCGACGTGGTCTTCATGCGGACCACCCGCGGCCTGGAGCGGGTGGACGTGATCTACCGGCGGATCGACGACGACTTCCTCGACCCGCAGGTCTTCCGGGCGGACTCCTGCCTCGGCGTGCCCGGGCTGGTCGACGGCAACCGCGTCTTCATGCGGACGACGCGCGGCCGACAGCGGGTCGACGTGATCTACCGGCGGATCGACGACGACTTCCTCGACCCGCTCACGTTCCGCCACGACAGCGTGCTCGGCGTTCCCGGGCTCGTGAACGCCTACCGCTCCGGCTCGGTGGCGCTGGCCAACAGCATCGGCACCGGGATCGCCGACGACAAAGGCATCTATCCGTTCGTGCCGGAGATGATCCGCTACTACCTCGACCAGGATCCGGTGCTCGACAACGTCGAGA
>JBJTPO010000705.1:0-2648 GCA_046075145.1 Planctomycetota bacterium | reverse complement strand
GATGGCACGGGCAACCCCGGACCACCCCAAGCAACCCATCGGGAACTCCGGTGGGCGAACCAGTGTCCCCTGTTTTTCACCGCCCCTCGCCCGCCTCATCATGCGTACCCCGCCTCCAGCGCGTCCCGGTTGGCTCGTCGCCGAGGTCGCCGGCCATCCCTGTGAGATCCACGCGCCGGCCGAGCCGCTGCCCGGTCGCACGCTGATCTATCTGCATGGCGTGCGGGAGCGCTGGTTGCAGGAGCTACCCGTGCTGCGCGACCTGGTCGAGCAGGCACGGCTGCCGGTGATCGCGCCGCGGACCGGCCGCTCCTGGTGGCTCGATCGGATCGTGCCCGGCTTCGATCCCGCGATCTCGGCGGAACGCTACGTGGTCGGGCCGGTCATCGCCGAAGTCGCCCGGCGATTCGGCGTGAGCCCACCGGGGATCGCCGTGGTCGGCACGTGCATGGGGGGCCAGGGCGCGCTGCGGCTGGCTTATCGTCATCCCCAGTTGTTTCCCGTGGCGGCCGCGATCTCGCCGGCGATCGACTTCCACGCGGCGATGCGGGAGGCCCACGAGCGGGCCGATGGCGAGTTGTACGACACGCTCTGGGAAGCCTACGGCGACGTCGAGCGGGCCCGTCAGGATACGGCGATCCTGCACGTGCATCCGCTCAACTGGCCCCGTCACCAGCTGTTCGCCTGCGACCCCGCCGACGCGCCTTGGTACGACGGCGCCGTGCGCCTCCAGAGCAAGCTCGTCGCCCTCGGCATTCCGCACACGGCGATTCTCGAGCCGCGTGGCGGCGGTCACAGCCAGGAATATGACGACCGCGTCTCGCCGGACGTGCTCGGCTTCGTGCTCGAGCGGCTCGACCAGGAGTCGCGGCGGATCGCCTAGCCAATGCCTGTCCGATACGGGTCGTCGGCTGCGAAGTGGAGCGTGCTCTCGGCCGTGATCCAGGCGTGGCCGCGGACGCTCGGCACGAGCGCGCCGTCCATCCGGCGGATCGTCGCCTCGTAGAGCCCGCCCAGGATGCTCTCCTGCCGCCAGACGGTGCCCTCGGCGAGTCGGCCATCCTCGTGGAGGCAGCCGACCAGGGCGCTCGTGGCCGTGCCGCAGGGGGACCGGTCGAAGGCGCCGTCGGGGCAGAGGACGAAGTTGCGGGCGTCGTGGGCGGAGTCACGTGGCGGCCCCAAGAGCACCACGTGGTCGATCGTCTCCCCCGCGTCGCCGGTGACGCCCGCGGCCTCGAGCGCGCGGCGGATCGCCCAGGCCTTGTCCCGCAGCCGCGGAATCGCCACCGGATCGAGCGGCAGGCCGTGATCGCGGGTGAGGAAGAACCACAGCCCCGAGGTGGCCACGTCGCCGGTCACGGTCGTGCCGTCGTCGAGGGCCAGCGTGAGATCCCGACGGATGCGCCGCGGCGACACGCACTGAAAAGTCGCCGCCGTGGCGCCGTGCCACTCCACGCCCACCACTCCGGCCGGCGTCTCCAGGCGAAACGCCCCGGGGGCGATCCGCCCCAGGTGGCCGAGCGAGACGGCCACTCCGATCGTGGCGTGGCCGCACATGTCGAGGTAGCCGACGCGGTTGACGAAGAAGGCCCCGAGGTCGCAGGCGGGGTTGGCGGGGGGCACGAGCACCACGCCCACCATCGCCTCGGCCCCGCGCGGATCGCCCACCAGGGCCCGCCGCAGGTGATCGAAGCCCGCGCAGAACGCGTCACGCCGCTGCCGCACGGAGCCCGGCCCCAGCAGCAGCGCCGACCCGAAGGCCTCGTCGACCACCAGCCGCGTCGGTTCGCCGATCGTGTGCGAATCGATCACCCGCAGGCTGAGCGGAAGCGGATTCGGGAGCGGTGGCATGGGCGCCGGGACTGGTCCAGGAGATGGAGCGCGGGCCAGGGAATGGAGCGGGCCGAGAGTATATGGCCGGTGGTGGACGGCTCACGTACCCGGTACGGGCCTCGGGGCGAACGGGGCCTGCGGCTGCCCGCGGGCCGGCTGGCCGCCGGGGAGTTGCGGCAGCGGCCCCTTGCCCAACTGATCGAGGTCGAGGAAGCGGGCGTCCTCGACCTCGACGCGGTTGAGCCCGCGCCAGTAGAGGATCTTGCCGGCCGATGCGCTCGAGGGCTGGGCGCCAACCTTCACCTGGCGGAACAGCTGCGCGTCGCTCCGGCCGTCTCCCTCGAACACGAGCAGGTCCTTGCCTTCGCTCCAGGTGAGCCGCGCGCTCCTGGCGGTGAACGACTCCCCTTCCACGAGCACGTTGCCACCGGCGGCGATCTCGAGCGTGTTCCGCTGAAGGCCCGGCAAGGGGGGCGCCTGACCGACCCCGAGCATGTCGCAGGCGATCGCCACCACGCCCTCGGGCAGCCCGCCGGCGGCGTGCGGGTCGAGCGCGTCGTCCCAGCCGGCGACGGGGCCCGCAATCGCCTCGACCCGCTGATGAAACTCCATCATCCGGCGGTGAATGTTGCCCCGCAGGCCGCGCTGGAAATCGACGCCCAGATACTGCAGTTGCTCCGACGGGGTGGAGGCCGCCACCGGACGCACCGGCGGCGTTGCGCCGGGCGCGGCTGGAAGATTGAGCGCCGGCGAACTGCCGACGCGGGTGCTCGCGAGCCGGCCCGGCCCCGTTCCCGAGACGTCGCCGCTGGCCC
>JBJTPO010000704.1:0-5076 GCA_046075145.1 Planctomycetota bacterium | reverse complement strand
CGAGCATCGGCAGAAGCACGGACAAGTCGTCGAGGTTGGCGACGACCTTTTCGATGCCCGCCAGGGCGATGTGCATCCGTGGCAGTGCCGCCGTCAGCCGGGCATTGCCCTCGTTCTCCGTGATCGAGATCTGCCCCGTCTCGGCGACGAGAAAGTTGGCCCCGGTGATCCCCACGTCGGCCTCGACGTACAGCCGCCGCATGTGCCGGCGGGCGATCATCGTCAGCTCCTCGGGGCTGTCGGTCGGCGGGGTGCCGAGGTGTTCCCCGAACAGGTCGCTGATCTCGTCGCGGCGGACGTGCATGCAGGGAAAGACGAAGTGGTAGGGGGGCTCGCCGCGGAGCTGCTGGATGAACTCGCCGAGATCGCTCTCCACCACCCCGTATCCGGCGGCCTCGAGCGCCGCGTTCAGGTGGATCTCCTCGCTGGTCATGCACTTGCTCTTGATCACCGCCTTGGCGCCGACCTCTGCGAGCAGCCCCAGGACGATGGCCCGAGCCTCGGCGGCGTCGCGGGCCCAGTGCACCTGGCCGCCGTTGGCCTCGAAGTTGGCCACGAATCGCGGCAGCAGATCGTCGAGCCGGTTGACGGCCGACCACTTGGCCAGGCTGGCCGCGTCACGGGCCTGCTCCCAGTCGCGATACCGTGCCTTCTGGGTGTCGCGGCTCTGGTAGTAGCCACCGAGCGCCTTGCGGACGAACGCCCGGTGCCCGGTGTCGCGCACATGCTCGGCGGCATCGTCGAGAAACTGCTTCTTGGCCGTGGCGGGCTCGTGGCTGCCGGGCGCGGGCGGATGGGCGGGATTGGGAGCGATCATGATTCCACCCCTGCGAGCACCTCGGCCAGATGAATCGTCCGTGGCCGCTTGCCGCCACCGGTGAGGTTTTTTGAGATCCAGCCATCCAGCTGGAGCTGGCAGGAGGGATCGCTCGACACGATGTAATCGCACCCGGTGCGGGCCAGGCTGCCCCCCTTCACCTCGGCCATCGCCGTCGAGACCATCGGAAACTTGACGCTGAAGAGACCGCCGAAGCCGCAGCAGCTCTCCGGCTCGTCGCACTCGACGAGTTCGAGGTCACGCACGGCCGCCAGCAGTTTCCGCGGCTCGTCCTTGAGCCGGAGTTCGCGGAGCCCGTGGCAGCCGTCGTGGTAGGTGACCCGGTGCGGGAACCGGGCCCCGACGTCGGTGACGCCGAGCCTGTTGACCAGGAACTCACCGAACTCGAAGGTCCGCGCCGCGAGATCCAGTGCCGCCGGTTCATGGGGAGTGTCGGCCAGCAGTTGGGGATAGAAGACCCGCATCATCGCCACGCACGAGCCGCTCGGCCCCACCACCGCCTCGGCTCCGGCGAAGACCTCGAGGGCCCGGATGGCCACGGCCCGGGCCTCGTCCCAGTAGCCGGCGTTGAAGCTCGGCTGGCCGCAGCAGGTCTGGGCCGGGCGAAACTCGACCGCATGGCCGAGCCGCTCGAGCACGGTCGCCACCGCCAGCCCGACCCGCGGGGCCATCTGGTCGACGAAGCAGGGGATGAAGAGCGAGACGTTCATGCTCCGGCGATTGTAGGCCGATTCCCGCCGCAGCGTAGACGGCGGGGAATCGGCAGCCCGCTGACGACATCACGCCAGCGATGGGCCGCTCGCTCGTCGGGTGGTCAGCTGACGCTCGGCCGCGTGGCGACCAGCCGCAGTGGGCCGCCCAGCGAGGAGAAGGCGGTGCCAACGCCGGTTCCGGGCAACCGCCGGATGCCGACACCCGGACCGCTCCCCTGGCTGGCCACCAAGGCGTCGATCCGGCCGTCGCCTTCACTGTCGAGGCCCACGGCGTAGGTGGGAAGCGAGGACGCTACGAGCGACGCGAAGGCCGCCCGGCGGACCAGCACGGTCGCCGCAACGCGACCCGAGCAAACCTCGAGCTGCGAGCCACCGCGGCGGCCGCTGGCGATGATGATGTCGTCGTGGCCATCGTTGTCGTACCGGCCCGCGGCGACGGAAACGCCGCCCAGCATGGCCGGCGAGAAGGGCGTGATCCGCCGCACGACCGTGGGGGCAGCAGACATGTCATAGACGAGCACCCGTGGAGCGATGCCCGGGCCGCTGCCCACGACGACCTCCGTACGCCCGTCAGGCGTGGCGGCGTTCACCACCCGGCCTCCCGAGTAGGTGCCGATGTCGGCGGTGGTCACGGTGACCCCGCCGATGAAGCCCACCGGCATGGTCCGGACGGAGCGGTCCGGCCGGTTCGGCACCGGGTCGGCGGCGTTCGGGCTGACGATGAACACGTTCACGAGCCCGTCGCCGCGGGATCCGCCGGCCACGATGTCGGCGATCCGATCACCGTCGATGTCGCCGGCGGCCACCTCGACGCCGCCGCGGTAGCCGGGCCCGAACGGCAGCGTCCGGTAGTTCACGAGCTCGATGCCGTTCTGGCTGAAGACGCGGATCTCGCCCACCCGGCCGGGTCCGGCAGCGGTGATGATCTCGTCGACGCGGTCGCCCGTCACGTCGCCGAGTGTCACCCGAACGCCGCCACCGAAGCCCTCCTCGTACGCCAGGAAGCGGGTGACGACGGCGGCCGTTGCGGCGTCGATGACGGTCACCCAGGGT
The DNA here is from genome assembly GCA_046075145.1 of Planctomycetota bacterium. Classification (GTDB taxonomy): domain Bacteria; phylum Planctomycetota; class Planctomycetia; order Pirellulales; family UBA1268; genus QWPN01. The sequence goes on along the minus strand of JBJTPO010000704.1, from coordinate 2,472 downwards.
TGGCTGGCGGCTCCGACATCAGAACCGGCCACGAGCACCTTGGGGTTGGGGTTGGGCGTGGCGTCGTTCAGCGTGACCGTGAACTGCCGCTCGGTGAAGTCGGCCGGGTTGAAGACGGAGGCGGCCCGGACGGTGATCGTGCTCGTGCCGGAGCCCGTGTCGCCATAGTCAACGGTGAGACTGCCGTTGGGGCCGACGCTGGTCGTGGCCACCGCCGGGTTGCTCGAGGAGGCGGTGAAGACCAGTTCGTTCGCCCGGTTCACCGACGAGATCGTGACGAGATTACTGCGGGTGACCGCGGCCTGGGTCGTGACATCCTTCGCAGGCAGTTCGTCGAAGGGCGACCCGAAGTCGAATCGCGGCAGGGCCGCCATCGCGTCGACAACGGTCATGCCGGTGCCGAGCACGCGGGCGAAGGCGGTGAAGCCGCCGTTCTGGGCGTCGAGGTTGGCGGAGTTATCGGCCAGGTTGAAAAAGAACTGGTTGGTGGCGCTGTTGGGATTTCCGCCCAGCTTTGCCATCGCGATCGTGCCGCGGATGTTCGTGTTGCCAGGCTCGTTGCTGACGGCCGGGAACTGCGGGATCGCGGCCGCGAGGGACTTGTCGGTGAACCCGCCGCCCTGCACCACGAAGCCCGGAACCGAGCGGTGCATGATCGAGTCGGTGTAACGGCCGGCGTCGAGATAGGCCAGGAAGTTGGCCGCGGTCAGCGGCGTGGTCCGCGTACGGCCCGGGCCGGCCGCGTCGAACAGTTCGGCATAGATGTCGGCCCCGACGTTGTTCGCGAACCGGACCACCGTGCCCGTGACGCCGGCGAGGTCGAAGGCCGCGTCGAGATCGATCACCGCCGAAGCAGCTCCGGCATTGGCCGAGAGGTTCTGGAACGGCTGGACCACGTCCACGGCGAGGAGCCGGCGGGTCTCGAGCGGCTCGATGTGTCCGAAACGACGACGGCGGCTGCGGCAGCGGACGCGACGCATGGTTGGAATCCTGACGGGGCGGTCGCCGCCGTGACCCCCATCGGGATCTCCACGTAGACCTAATGAATACCGTACCTACGCACGACAACGCCCTCCAGTTCGCGGCCGACCGGGCAGTTGTCCCAGGTGTCTATCGGCCGGCCCGAAAAGTCGGCCATAAAGTTTTCCGATTACCCGGCGTAGGTCGGCCCATGGCCGGGCTGGCCTGGCGGTTTCTCGCCAGGCGGCGGTGGCCCAAAGGGGCGTTCGCCTAGCGTGCCGGGCGGTGTTTTTGCATCGCCCGGACCAGTGCGGCCCCCATATCGGCCGGGCTGTCGGCGATCTCGATCCCCGCGTCGGCCAGGGCGGCAAGCTTGGCCTCGGCCGTCCCCTTGCCCCCCGAGATGATCGCCCCGGCATGGCCCATCCGCTTGCCCGGCGGGGCCGTCCGCCCGGCGATGAAGGCGGCCACCGGCTTGGTCACGTGGTGCTTCACGAACTCGGCCGCCTCCTCCTCGGCGCTGCCGCCGATCTCCCCCATCATCAGGACCGCATGGGTGTCGGGGTCGGCCTGGAAGAGTTCGAGGATGTCGATGAACGACGAGCCCACCAGCGGATCGCCACCCAGGCCCACGCAGGTGCTCTGGCCGTGTCCCAGCTGCGTCAGCTGCCAGACCGCCTCGTAGGTGAGCGTGCCGGAGCGGCTCATCACGCCGACGTGGCCGGGAGTGTGGATATAGCCGGGCATGATCCCGATCTTGCATTGCCCCGGCGTGATCACACCGGGGCAATTGGGGCCGACCAGCCGGCTGTGCGAGGCCTTCACCACCGGCAGGACCCGCGCCATGTCGAGCACGGGAATCCCCTCGGTGATCGCGATCACCAGCTCGATTCCCGCGCCCACCGCCTCGAGGATCGCGTCGGCCGCGAACGGCGGGGGGACGAAGATCATCGTCGCGTTGGCGCCGGTCGAGTCGACCGCTTCGGCGACGGTGTCGAACACGGGCAGGCCGGCGACCTGCTCGCCCCCTTTGCCCGGCGTCACGCCCCCCACCATTCGCGTGCCGTAGTCGAGGCAGCCGCGGGTGTGGAACTCACCGACCCGCCCGGTGATGCCCTGGCAGATGACGCGGGTGTCGCGGTTGACGAGAATGCTCATGGTCTGTCGGTCCCGGGATCGGACGGCGGATGGTTTCAGGCGCGGCTGGCCGCAGCGACGACCTTCTTGGCGGCGTCGGTGAGCCCGGTCGCGGAGATGATCGCCGTCCCGCTCTCGGCGAGGATCTTCCTCCCCTCCTCGACCTCGGTGCCCTCGAGGCGGACGACCAGGGGCACGGTGAACCCGACCGTCTTCGAGGCCTCGACGAGCGCCGTCGCGATCGTCGTGCAGCGCATGATGCCGCCGAAGATGTTGACCAGGACCGCCTTCACCGCGGGATCGGAGAGGATGATCCGGAAAGCCTCGGTGACCGCCTTGACGTCGGCACCGCCGCCGACGTCGAGGAAGTTGGCC
>JBJTPO010000703.1:0-3240 GCA_046075145.1 Planctomycetota bacterium | reverse complement strand
ACAACTTCTGGCGGGATGCGCAGAACCCGAAGGGCGTCTGGCGGCGGACGACGCTCGAGTCGTATCGCCGGTCCGAGCCGGATTGGGAGACCGTGCTCGACGTCGACGCGCTCGCGGCGGCCGAAGGCGAGAACTGGGTCTGGCACGGCGCCACGGTGCTCGAGCCCGAAGACCGGCTCGTCCTCGTGTCGCTGTCGCGGGGCGGGGCCGACGCCGACGTGGTCCGCGAGTTCGACCTCGCGACGAAGGCCCTCGTGCCGCGGGGCTTCACGCTGCCCGAGGCCAAGAGCCGCGTCGCCTGGAAGGATCGCGACACGCTGTTCGTGGCCACGGACTTCGGGCCCGGTTCGCTGACCACGTCGGGCTATCCGCGAACCGTGCGCGAGTGGCGGCGGGGCGCGCCGCTCGCGGAGGCGCCGGTCGTGTTCGAGGGCCGGGCCGACGACATGTCGGTCGACGCCCGGCGCGACCTCACACCCGGCTTCGAGCGGGACTTCGTCACCCGACAGGTGACGTTCTGGACGAGCGAGCTCTTTCTCCGCCGCGAAGGCAGGCTCGTGAAGGTCGAGAAACCCTACGACGCGACGGCCGTCGTCCACCGTGAGTGGCTGCTCGTAGAACTGCGGTCGCCGTGGGAGGTCGCAGGCACGACGCATCCCGCGGGCAGCCTGCTGGCCGCGGACTTCGAGCGGTTTCTCGCCGGCGACCGCACGCTGCACGCGGTGTTCACGCCGCGGGAGCGGGTGTCGCTCGCGGGCTTCGCCGGCACGCGGCACCACCTGCTCGTGGCCACGCTCGACAACGTCCGCGGCCGGGTCGCCGCGGCCACGTTTCGCGACGGCGCCTGGCGGCACGAACCGCTGCCGGGGGTGCCGGAGTGCGGCACGGCCACGGCCGTGCCGGTGGACGACCTCGAAGGCGACGACTACTTCCTCGTCACGGCCAGTTCGCTCGAGCCCGCGACGCTGGCACTCGGCACCGTCGGCGGCGCGGCCCCGCGGGAACTGAAGCGGTCGCCGGCCTTCTTCGACGCCACCGGCCTCGCGATCTCGCAGCACGAGGCGGTGTCGCGGGACGGCACGCGGATCCCCTACTTCCAGATCGGCCCGACCGATCTGCCGGCCGACGGCTCGACGCCCACGCTGCTCTACGGCTACGGCGGCTTCGAGATCCCGCTCCTGCCCGACTACGCCGCGGTCGCCGGCGCGGCCTGGCTCGAGCGACGGCACGTCTACGTGATCGCGAACATTCGCGGTGGCGGCGAGTTCGGCCCGGCGTGGCACCAGGCGGCCCTCAAAGCCAGGCGACCGCGGGCCTACGAGGACTTCATCGCGGTCGCCGAGGACCTCGTAACGCGGAAGGTGACCACGCCGCGGCGGCTCGGCATCAAGGGAGGCAGCAACGGCGGGCTGCTGGTGGGCAACATGTACGCGTTGCGGCCCGAACTCTTCGGGGCGGTGGTGTGCCAGGTGCCGCTCTTGGACATGCGGCGGTTCAACAAGCTGCTTGCGGGCGCGAGCTGGATGGGGGAATACGGCAACCCCGACCTGCCAGAGGAATGGGCCTTCATCCGGACGTTCTCGCCGTATCACACCGTCGCGGCCGACCGCGACTACCCGCCGCTGCTGATCACGACCTCCACCCGTGACGACCGCGTGCATCCCGGCCACGCCCGGAAGATGACGGCCCGGCTGGCCGAGTTCGGCAAGAACGTCGTGTATTACGAGAACATCGAGGGGGGCCACGGCGGCGCCGCCGACAACAAGCAGCGGGCCTTCATGGACGCCCTCGGCTGGACCTTCCTGGATCGGGAACTGGGGCGTTCCAAGTAGCCGCGGGCATCCTGCCCTTGGAATCCGCCGGCTGGTCGGGATGGTGTTGAGCGCGGGATGGAAGGCTGCTGCCCCTCGGGCGGGCCTGCGGCCCACCATTCCCGCCGAGGTCTACCCCTTCCCGCGCCGGCAGCGAGCGCTGCAGTAGACGACGGCCTCCCAGCAGCGGGCCCACTTTCGCCGCCACTCGAAGGGGCGGCCGCAGGCGGGGCAGACCTTCGTCGGCTTCGGGCCCCGGCCCCTGCCGGGGGCGGCGGTTTCGGCGGCGGGTTGTCGGCGACGCGGCATAACCGTCTATCATGCCGCACCCGCGGCGCCGCCGCGATCGCAACCCCAGAGAGCATCCAGCATGCCCGTCAAGCCACTCGAGAACGTCGTGATCATCGGGAGCGGTCCGGCCGGGTGGTCGGCGGCCACCTACGCCGCACGGGCCCAGCTCGAGCCGCTCGTGTTCGAGGGGGCGATCAGCGAGAAGAACCGGATGGCCGGCACGCTGCCGCTCGGCCAGCTCGCCCTCACCAGCGAGGTCGAGAACTACGCCGGCTTCCCGACGGGCGACCTGGGGGCGTTCCTCGAGTCGGCCCTGCCGGCGGAGCGGCGGATGATGATGCCGCCCCACGAGGGGCACGGCGTGACCGGGCCCGAACTGATGGAGTTGATGCGGCAGCAGGCGGTGAACTTCGGCACCCGGGTCGTCACCGACGACATCGCGAAGGTGGATTTCTCGAAGCGGCCCTTCACGCTGTTTCCGGCGGAGGGGGGCGAAGTCAAGGCGAAGTGCGTGATCGTTGCCACCGGCGCGAGTGCCAACTGGCTCGGCCTGCCGAGCGAGGAGAAGTTCAAGAACCGGGGCGTGAGCGCCTGCGCCGTCTGCGACGGGGCCCTGCCGCGGTTCCGCAACAAGCCCCTGGTGGTGGTGGGCGGCGGCGACTCGGCCGTCGAGGAGGCGACCTACCTCACCAAGTTTGCGAGCACGGTGCATCTCGTGCACCGCCGTGACGCGCTGCGGGCCTCGAAGATCATGGCCCAGCGGGCCTTCGACAATCCCAAGATCACGATCCACTTCGACAGCGGGCTGGCCGAGGTTCTCGGCGACGACACGGCCGGCGTCACGGGCGTGCGGCTGGCGAGCACCAAGGGGGGGCCTGATCAGTCGTTCGACGTCGCCGGCGTGTTCCTCGCGATCGGCCACACGCCCAATACGGCGTTTCTCGACGGCCAGCTCAAGCTGACCGAGAAGAAGTACATCGTCTGGACCCAGCACTTCCGCACGGCCACGAGCGTGGAGGGGGTGTTTGCGGCGGGCGACGTGGCCGACGACTATTACCGGCAGGCGATCTCGGCGGCGGGCACGGGCTGCATGTCTGCGCTCGACGCCGAGCGCTGGCTGGCGCACTGACGACGGGAG
>JBJTPO010000702.1:0-5584 GCA_046075145.1 Planctomycetota bacterium | reverse complement strand
AGGCGGCGGGGCTGGCGCTGCCGACCAAGGTCCGGGTGCACGGCTTCCTGACCGTCAACGGCCAGAAGATGTCGAAGAGCCGTGGCACCTTCATCCTGGCGCGGACCTACCTCGACCATCTCGATCCCGCGATGCTGCGGTACTACTACGCGGCCAAGCTCTCGGGTGGGATCGACGACCTTGATCTCAACGTCGAGGAGTTCACGGCCAAGGTCAACGCCGACATCGTGGGCAAGGTGGCCAACCTCGCCAGCCGCACCGCGCGGTGGCTCGAACCGACGGGCCTGGCCGCGGTCTACCCAGACGACGGCGGCCTGTTCGCCTCCGCCGCCGCGGAGGGGGAGGCGATCGCCGCCGCCTACGAGGCAGGCGACTTCGCCCGCGCGATGCGGATCGTGATGCAGGCCGCCGACCGGGCCAACGCGTACGTCGATGCCGAGCAGCCCTGGAAGCTCGCCAAGGCGGGGCCCGAGGCGGCCGACCGGCTCCAGGCCGTGGCCACGGTGGCCTTGAACCTGTTCCGGCAACTGGCCGTGTATCTCGCGCCGGTGCTGCCGCAGCTCGCCGAACAGGCGGGCGACCTCGTGGGCGGCCCGATCCGCTCCTGGGACGAGGCGGGCACGCCGCTGGTGGGCCTGCCGGTGGCGGCATTCGTTCCGCTCGCCCGGCGGGTCGAGCCCGCGGCCATCGACGCGATGCTCGCCGCCTCGCGACCAGCCGAGCCGAGCGCACCCAACCCTACGGCAAACTCCCCAGGAGAAGCGACCATGACCGACACTTCCCAGGCCCCCGGCGCCGATCCGGCTGCACCGCTCGAGGCCGAGCCGCTGACCGCCGAGTGCACGATCGACGACTTCACCAAGGTTGACCTGCGGGTGGCTCGGATCCTCGCCGCCGAGGAGGTGCCCGAGGCCAGAAAACTCCTCAAGCTCACCGTCAGCCTCGGCGGCGATGTCCGCCGCACGGTGTTCGCGGGCATCAAGGGCTTCCACGACCCGGCCGCGCTCGTGGGCCGGCTGGTGGTGGTGGTGGCCAACCTCGCGCCGCGGCAGATGAAGTTCGGGCTGAGCGAGGGCATGGTGGTGGCCGCCAGCGGCGCGGGAGCCGAGGGCGTGTTTCTGCTGTCGCCCGACTCTGGCGCCCTGCCCGGGATGCGGCTGCGGTAACGATTGCCCCGCGCGCTCCCAAGGTCTTCGGTGACGTGGCTCGGGGTTGCCCGTGCGGCCCATCGATGCGCCGAGTGGACGGCTGATTCCCGCAACGCGCACGAACACGGCCGCATGGAGGTGCGGCCGGCGGCCGGGGCCGAAGGCCCGAGGGCCGCCAAGGCTGCAGGGGGCAGGGATGCCCCTGCAGCCGTATAGCTTGCATGGCACAGGCAACCCCTCGCGTGATCCGTGTCATGCACCACGAACCTGGAATAAAAGCCCCCTTGCGCGAGCAAGGGGGATGACGCGCCGCCGGCACCGTTGACGTCCGGGGTACAATGCCTGCGTGAATGGCGTGCCCACCGTTCTGAAGTCTGCTTTGGAGGTGCGATCATGGCGGCGAAAACGATCCTGTTTCCGACCGATTTCTCGACCGCCAGCGACGCCGCCATGGTGCACGCCGAGGCGCTCGCCAAGGCGTCGGGCGCCAGGCTCCTGATCGTCCACGTCGAGGAACCGCCGTTGGCCTACGGCGGCGGGGAGCTCTACTACGGTCTGCCCGAGCCGAACTCGGAGCGGATTCAGAAGATGCTCGAGGACGTCAAGCCGCGGGACGCGGCCGTGCGCTGCGAGCACCGGCTCACGATGGGCGATCCCGCCGGCGAGGTGGTGCGGATCGCGGGTGACGAGGGGTGCGAGATGATCGTGATGGGCACCCACGGCCGGACGGGGCTCACGCGGCTCCTCATGGGCAGCGTGGCGGAGCAGATCGTCCGCCGCGCCCCCTGCCCCGTGCTCATCTACCGGGAGTCTGCCGAGAAGCTGGCGGCGAGCCGGCCACGGGCGTCCTAGAGCCCATGGGGATCAGGACGATCCTCGAGCGGCGGGCCCACGTGCGGCGGGTCGTGCGCGAGCTGTTTGACGCCGCCGGGTTCCTCGAGGTCGACACCCCCGTGCTGGCGGCGGAGGTGCTGCCCGAGGCGCATATCGACCCGGTCGCCGTGCAGCTCGCGGGCAACGCCGCGTTGCGCTGGCTCCAGGCCAGCCCCGAGAACCTGATGAAGCGGCTGCTGGCCGCCGGCTCGGGCGCGATCTACCAGTTCGCCCCCGCCTTCCGCGACGGCGAGCGGGGGCCGCAGCACGACGTCGAGTTCACGATCCTGGAATGGTATGCCCCCGGCACGTCGCTCGATGACGCGGCCATGCTGCTCGAGCGGCTCTGCGCCGCCGTTCTCGGCGTGCCGGGGCTCGACCGCACGACCTGTCGGGCGGCCTTCTCGGAGCACGCCGGGATCGATCCGGCGGCCGCGTCACCAGCCGATCTGCTCACGGCCGTGCGCCGGGAGGTGGCGGTGGTGCCCGAGGGGCTCGCGACCCTCGAGCCCGCCGAGCGTGCCGACCGGTGCTTCGAGCTCTTGCTCTCGGAGGTCGTGCAACCGCGGCTCGGGCACGTGCGGCCGGTGATGCTCGAGACCTGGCCCGCCGCCCAGGCGGCCTTCGCCCGGATCGATGCCGGGCCGCCGGCCACGGCCCGCCGCTTCGAGCTGTTCTACCGCGGGGTGGAACTGGTCAATGGCTGGGAGGAGGAGACCGGCCGCGAGCCGCTCGAGGCCCGGATCGCCGCGGCCAACGCGATCCGGCAGGCCACGGGCCGGGCGGTCCTCCCCGTGCCGGCGCGGCTGGTCGCCGCCCACGGCCCCGGCATGCCACCGGGCGTCGGCGCCGCGCTCGGCTTCGATCGCCTCGTGATGCTCGCCGCCGGCGCCGCGACCATCGACCATATCCGCTGCTTCCCGGACGGCAGCTGAGCCGCCGGCTTCACTCCCCGAGTTTGAATCCGGTCACGAGCCACCGTTCCACCGCGTCGCGACCACGGATCGTGGTTCGGGGCTCGACGAAGAGCCGCACGGCCCCGCCCGAGCGGCCGCAGGCGGTGAGGTCGATCTCGGCGACCCAGACGGCCGCCTCCGCGACATCCCGGCGTACGGTGATCTCGGGCCGATCTTCCCGGCCGCAGGCGGCGACGGCGGCCACGGCCGGTAGCGACGTGAACGCGGCCGCGAGATCCGACGCCGTCGGCTCCGGCCGCGTCGGGTCGTGGCCTCTCGGGGGCAATGCGCCCGGGCTCGTGAGGCCGATCGCATCGGCGACACGGGCTTCGCGAACCGCATCGATCCACGCAACCGCGGTCGCGGCCGCCCTCCGGCCGCCGATCCACCGGTCCACGACGAAGCTGCTCGCCGCCTGGGCGGCAAACCCGATCGCGAGCGCCAGGCCCGCGAGCGCCGCACCCCGGCCCACCCGCCGCACCTCGGCCCGCGCGAGATCGACCAGGGCCACCGCCGCGAGCACGATCGCCACCAGTGGCAGCATCGCGGCCAGCGAGGTGAAAAGCACGAGGGCCGAGCCACAGCCCGCCAGCAAGGCCGCGACCGCCAGCCCGCTCACCGGCCGCTCACCCGCCAGCTCGTCGGCAACCCCGACCTCGGTCATGTGGTGAGGTTCTCTCGACACGAATGGTCACTGCGGCCGCACCCGCAGCGTCTCCTCCGCCTCGAGCGCCTTGCGCCGGTCGGCGTAGCGGAGAATGAAGTCGGCCTGCGGATCGAAGGCCTGATCGGGCCGGGCGAACGGGCCCCGGAGCGACGCGCTTCGCACCCAGGACAGCCAGCGGCGGTCGGGTGCGAGTCCGAAGAACATCCGTGACTCGGGCGTCGGCTGGATGACGTCGCGGGGCACCGGCGCCGTGTGCAGCGAGGCCGCCGTGAAGCAGACCACCACCCAGGCGGTCAGCATCGCCACGAGCGGGCCGGCGGCCAGCTCGACCGGTTTGCGGAACCGGACGCGCGTCCGGGAGAGGCGTTCGGTGATCTCCCGCATCACCAGGAGCAGCACGCAGAATGTGCCCTGCAGGGCGATGAAGTCGAGCAGATAGGTGTAGGAGGCGAGCCAGGGCTCGAGTCGGGCCACGACCAGGGGATACCAGGTGTGGCCAAGCTCGCGGCCAGGAGCACGGACAGGAGCATGACGAGCCCGCCCCAGAGGCCCTCGCGCCACAGGGCGAACGAGACGGCGACGAAGATTCCCAGCAGGATCAGCGAGATGGTCATGGCTTCTTCCTCGCGGCCGCGGCCGCGGCCGGGCCGGGCCGGGCCGGGGCCGCCGCTGGCTGGGGCACCGGCGTGGTGGCGGGCTTCCCCGTCAACGCCCGCTGAATCTCCTCGAGCGAGGTGGCCCCCGCGACCACGAGTTGCATGCCGGCGTCCCGGAGCGGTTGCATTCCTTCCTTGACGGCCCCCTGCCGCAATTGCTCCGGGGTGGCGCCGGCCGCCACCAAGCGGCGGAGCGTGCCCCCGCTGGCGAGTTCGAACAGGCCCGTCCGGCCGATGTACCCGACGCCCTGGCAGAGCCGGCACCCAGCGGCCGAGGCCTTGAAGATCGTGGGCAACTGCTCGGCGGTGAGCTTCATCCTGGCCAGGAGCGGCTCGGGCGGCGGCAGTTCCTCGCGGCACTTGGGACACAGCCGGCGGACGAGCCGCTGCGACACGGAACCGAGCAGCGAAGCGCCCAGAGCCTTCGGATCGACTCCACAGGCCAGCACCCGGGCCACCGCCTCGACGGCGTCGGAGGCCTTCAGGCTCATGACCACGAGCTTGCCCTCACCCACAAGCCGGACGAGCTCCACCACCAGCTCCTTGTCGCGGACATCCCGGGCCACGATCACCGCCGGATACTCCCGCAGTGCGTCGGTGAGCGCCGCCAGCGGCGTGACGCCGGTGCGGCCGTCGAACCGGACCGGCTTGACGTTTTGAATCTCGCGGGGTGGTCGGGCGGCGTCCTCGATCGAGATGAAGTCCCGGAGCATTCGGTCGCCGGACTCCACCACCAAATCAAAGGTGGTCGAGAGCCCGGAGCCGGCCGGCGACGAGACGAGGATCAGGCCCCGCTCCGCGGCGAGCAGTTCGCCGAGCCGGGTCGCCATGGGCTCGGGCATCCCCAGGGCCGGAAGCGTCTTGAAGGCCGCCGCCGGGGCCTCGATCTGGATCGCCAGCTGCCGTGCATCGCCGGTCTTGGCTGCCGAGACCCGGCAGGTCTGCGGCTTGCCATCGACCTTGATCGAGAACCGCCCGCCGGCAGCCGGCAGCGCGCCACAGAGGGCCTGCGCGGCCCCCACGACGGCCTCCCCGACGTCGCGGCTCGACGGAGGCACTTCGACCCACGCCTCCTTCTCCTTCCGGCTTCGCGGAGGCTTTCGGACCCGCGGCTTTCCCCACACGCCATCCACTTCGTGCCGTACCGTGGTCTCGGCGCCGACCTCGACGACCATCGTCGTGGACCGGGCAACGACCGCCGCCCACATCTGGCGGCGGAATTCCTCGAATCCCGGCAACGCCTTGGCCGCCGTCAAGCGGACGGTGTTTTCGGCCTCGTCACGA
>JBJTPO010000701.1:0-2317 GCA_046075145.1 Planctomycetota bacterium | reverse complement strand
CGCGGTCGCGGGCCTCCGCGGATGGATCCACCACCGCCACGAGTTCGGCGTCGTCACGGCCCGCCAGGAGCCGGGCATGGATCGTGCCCAGATGCCCGCAGCCCACCACCGCTACCCTGGTCCGCGTCATGCCGCCCTCCTTTGGTCACGAGCCCGCCCATGCCGGCCTTCCTGCTGCCGCGCGAGGAAGCCGAACAGCTCCTCCACGGCCGGCCGGAGCGAGCCCTGGCTGCGGAGCAGCTCCCGGGCCGGCTCGAGCCCCACCTTGGCCCGATAGAGCAGCCGGTGAGCCTCGGCGATCGACTCGATCGTGTCGCGGTCAAAGCCGCCCCGCTTGAGCGCCACCACGTTGATGCATCGCGGCCGGGCCGGAGCCCCCTCGCAGAGCATGAACGGCGGCACGTCATGGAGCACCCGGGACAGGCCCGCCACGAAGGCCCAGCTGCCGATCGTGGTCCAGTGGTGCACCGCCACCGCCCCGGAGAGCGAGGCCCGCGAGTGCACTCGGACATGGCCGCCCAACAGCGTGCCATTGGCGATCGTGACCTGATCGCCGATCCGGCAGTCGTGGGCCACGTGACAGGCCGCCATCAGGAAGGTGCCGTTGCCGATCGTCGTGACCCCTTCCTCCTTCTCGCTGGCGCGGTTGATCGTCACTCCCTCGCGGATCGTGTTGTCGTCGCCGATCTCGACCCGCGTGGCCGAGCCGCGGTAGCTGATGTCCTGCGGCTCGCCGCCGATCACGCAGTTGGGGAAGATCCGGTTGCGGGCTCCGATCACCACCCGGCCCATGATGGTGACGTGGTTCTCGAGCACCGTGCCAGGGCCGAGCACCGCCTCGGCCGACACGACGCAGTGCGGTCCGATGCGGACGCCGGGAGCGAGCTCGGCCCGCGGATCGACGATCGCCGTGGGGTGGATCTCGGCGGGCGGGCCGGCCGGCAGCAGGGCGTCGGGAGGGACCGTGTCGTCCATGGCGTCGTCAGGCCGAGGCCCGCCTCCCGCACAGGGTCCGCAGTCGTGCGGCGAGCATGGCGTTGAGCCGATGGCCGCTGCGGCAGGCCCGCACGTGGGCATGGATCGGCCGGCCGGCGAGGGCCAGGTCGCCTACCAGGTCGAGCACCTTGTGCCGCACGCACTCGTCGGGCCAGCGGAGCGGGTTGTCGATCGGGCCGTCTGCACCGAACACCACGAGGTCACGGGTGGTCACGTGTCCGGCGAGCCCCGCGGATCGGAGCCGTTCGGCCTCGGCATCCAGGATGAAGGTCCGCGCGGAGGCCAGTTCCGCCCGATAGGTTTCCGGCGTGACCCGGATGGCGAGGGTCTGGCGGCCGACCGGGCCGGGGCCATAGTCCAGCTCGTACTCCACCGACAGCCCCGGATGAACGGGCGGCAGGGCCTCGATCCAGGCATCGCCCTCGGCCACGCGACAGGGCTCCCGCACCACCAGCGGCTCCAGCGGCGAACCGAGCCGCTCAATGCCCGCCTCGTCGAGGGCCGCCACGAAGTCGCGAGCCGAGCCGTCGAGCCCCGGCAACTCCTCGGCCGAGACCCGTACCAGGCAGCAGTCGATGCCGAGGCCGGCGAGCGCACTGGCCACGTGCTCCACCATCTGCACCCGGACCCCGGCCACCGCCAGATTGGTGCGGGCGGTCGCCTCGACCCGATTCTCGACGGCCAGCGGAATCCGCACCGGCACGCCTTCCACGGTCCGCAGGAAGGCGATGCCGACACCCGCCGCCGCCGGCAGCAACTCCACGCGACACGTCCGGCCGCTCCAGTAGCCACGGCCGGCGACGGCGACCGCGCGGCGAATCGTCTGCTGGGGGCGTGACTGCATGGAGGGCCACCGACACCGGGGAAGGAGGACGCCGCGGGGACGGCCCCGCCTTCGCCGACCGACGATCAGCGCACCGGCTGCTGCGCGGGCTGGGCCGCAACCGCACCGCCGTTGAGCATCCGGAGAATGTCGGGCGTGATGTCGATCTGGGGATCGTAGTAGACGATCGGCTTGGTGATGCTGCCCAGGATCCGGTTGCGGTCGGTATCGTCGATCGGCTCGCCGTCGAACCGGTGCACCACGGCGATCTTGTTGTCGCGGGAGAACTGGTTCACGGCCCGCTCGATCTCGTTGTAGACCCAGAGGTAGACCTTCGCCTCGCGTTCCATGAAGTCCTTCTTCTGAAGCTGGGCGTTGACGTTGAAGTCGCCCTGAGCCTTGGCAACGTCGGCCTCGAGCTTGCGATACTCGGGCGTGCCCACATTGAAGCCCTTGAGCTGCTCCATCAGGCCGTTGATCCGGTCGCGCTCGGCCTTG
>JBJTPO010000700.1:0-7425 GCA_046075145.1 Planctomycetota bacterium | reverse complement strand
GGCCGAGGCGGCCGCCGCCATTCGGGAGACCGAGCGCGACGTCGTCACGCCCCTGTTCCAGTTTCGCAACGTGGGCCACAGCCTTCCCGGCGGGTGGACGACCGTGGTCAACGGCGGTGCCTTCGGCACCGACTACCTCACGCGCACGGCGGTGGCCCGGTCCAACGTGTTCGTGAACCGTCATCACGAGACGAAGTATTTCTACCTCGACATCGACGCCGCCGGCGCGCGGCTGCAGGGGGATCGTCGCTACACGATCACGTTTCCCGCGGGCCGGCTTCCACCCGCCGCCGGATTCTGGTCGCTCACGGCCTATGACGCCCGGCACTCGTTGCCGGCGGGCTCAGTGGCCCGGCATGCGATCGGCTCACGGGAGACGGGTCTCGTGTTCGCCGATGACGGCTCACTGACGATCGTCGTGGAACCGGCTTCCGGCCCGGAGGCCGGTGAAATCGACGACACGCCCAATCGCATCGTCGCGCCAGCCGGCGAGTTTTCGCTCTACCTGCGGCTCTACTGGCCCGACGAGCGGGCCATGGCCGGGCTCTGGACACCGCCGCCGGTCAGGCACTTCGGCGAGCCTCCCGCCGCCGTGTCGGACGCTTTACCCCGCGTGGCACGCATCCCCTGATCGAGGCAGCGCGAGGGGGCGAGGCGTCATGCGTCGCGGCAGGAATGCTGTCCGATGCCGCCCGCCGTAGCTCGTCGGCCGCGAGAGGAAGAAGTCGCCCTTCGACACCACTCGTGGCATCCCGATGAGCTGGTAGAGAGGCGTCGACAGGTAACGTTCACCGGAAATGCAGGCGAAGGTAACGATCGTCTTGCCCGCGTTTTCCGGTCGCGAGGCCAGGCGATGCGCCGCGGCGACGTTCGCCCCGGTGCTGATGCCGACCAGCAATCCTTCCTCGCGAGCCAGGTGGCGGGCCCATGCCATCGCCTCCTCGGTGCTGACGGTCTCGACACCGTCGATGAGTGAAAGGTCGAGGTCCCGGGGCACGAAACCGGCGACGATCCCCTGGATTCCGTGGGCGCCCGCCACGCACCGTGACAGCACTGGCGATTCCTCCGGCTCCACGGCGATCGCCCGGAGTCCTGGAGCCAGCGGCTTGAGGAACCGGCTGACCCCGGTGATGGTTCCCCCCGTGCCGACGCCGGCGACCCACGGTGTCGAGGACGCCCTGCGGCGCAAGCATGCCAGCAGTTCGCGGATGACCAACACGTAGGCCTGAGGCCTGATCGTGCCATTGTTTTGGTCCGGGTTCGGAGCCTGCGAGCCGATGGCAGGTCTGACGAAGCCAGCGAATCGCACGGGTCCCCGGTATTGGCCCGTGGCATTTGCAGGGACACCTGTTGTCGGTGTTCGCGTGGCGACTCGCGCTGCCACCTTGTCGCTGTCTGAAGCGGGTGGGGTTGCGCGGCACGAATCTTGCTCCGCCTTCCGCCGTCGGGCCACCCGATCACGGGACTTTTTGGCCACTTCGCCTCTACCCAGTCGCGTTAGCCACCGGACCACCGGAGTGTCGCGAAGGCTCGCCGCAGGGCTTTCGGAATGGCTCGTTTTCAGTCTCTCGCCGGTCAAATCTACACCGGGTGCTGCCCGCAGATGGCCGCGGTGCTGGTCACGGGGGCTCTCGCCTTCGCCACGGCACCTGGGTGCTCCAGGCCGTGCGGGGCCGATCGCTTGTCGGCCACGGCCCCAGATTGCGTCGGCGGGATCACCGATGCCTCTTTGCGTGAGGAGTATCGGGAGCGACGTGCGGTCTTGCAGCGACTGCTCGACGGCATCGTCGCAGGCGAAGATGTCGCCTTGATCGCTCGATGGCTCCCAGGCGTGGATTTTCGTGAATCAAGGGCCGCGTTCTTCAACAGCAACCTGCTTCTCCACGGGTGGGGGTTCGGGGCACCGGTTGGCCCCGACGCTATCCCTGTTACGCTTGAGTTCTTCCCGGCCGACGATGCGGCGGCGAACAGGACCGAGCGACGCACGTACGAAGTGACCGGGCGTCGTAACAGGTGGGTCGTCGATCGCGTCGCAGTCGAGCGATTGGCTCCGTGATCTACTGATCAAAACAAGGAGCGGCAGAGCCCTCAGCGGGCCGTCGCATGCCACGGCCGATGACATTTGCGGGGCCTGGCCGTGGTATTTGATGGCAATCCTTGGAGGCTAGCCGGGCAGTCGGGGGTCTGGGAAGTCCTAGATTTCTCGGGCTCGTGATCTCGGCCCCTGGCACGCTTTGGCACGCGAGTTGCTCCCTCTCGGTCGAGCTGGTTGCCGCGATGGGTCAGGGAAGACCGCCGCGGAAGCCCGGAGGAGCAACCTCGATGCCTGCTGCCATTCTTCGCCCGGTCGCTTTCGCCGCGTTCTTCGTTTTTGCAACTGGATGCGGCGGCAGTGGACGTGGGCCGACCGAGCCGATCACGCTGCTCAACGTGTCGTACGACCCGACCCGTGAGCTCTACCGCGACATCAACGCGGCCTTCGCCGCTCGCTACGAGCAGGAGCATGGCCGCCCGGTCGAGATCAAGCAGTCGCACGCGTCTTCCGGGAGCCAGGCTCGGGCGGTGATCGATGGCCTCGAGGCCGATGTCGTCACGCTCGCCGTCTGGCCCGACGTGGATGCCGTCGCCAGGTCCGGGCTCGTGAAGGAGGACTGGCAGGCTCGTTACGAGAACGACTCGGTGCCCTACCACTCCGTCGTCGTGTTCGTCGTCCGCAAGGGCAATCCCAAGGGGGTCAAGGACTGGCCTGACCTCGTGCGCGACGATGTTTCGATCATCACGCCAAATCCCAAGACCTCCGGCAATGGCAAGTACAGTTTCCTCGCGGCTTGGGGCGCCATTCGGGCTGCCGGCGGAAGCGAGGAAGACGCCGAGCGCTTCGTCGCCGAGTTGTACCGCCGCACGCCGGTCCTCGACACCGGAGCCCGAGCCGCGACGGCCACGTTCTCCCAGAAGGGAATCGGCGACGTGCACCTGACGTTCGAGAACGAGGCCCACCTGGAGGTGGCCGAATCGGGGGGCGACCTCGAGATCGTGTACCCGAGCCGGTCGGTCCGTGTCGATCCGCCGGTGGCGGTGGTCGACGGAAACGTCGATCGTCGCGGCACGCGGCATGCGGCCGAAGCCTACCTGGGCTTCCTGTACTCGCCGGAGGGGCGGGCCATCGTAGCCAAGCACCATTATCGCCCCTGGGGCGACAGCCCTCCGCCGCCACCCGATGCGAAGGATTGGCCGGCCATCGAGACGTTCGACATCACGGCCGTCGGCGGGTGGGAGACGGCCATGAAGCGGTTCTTCGGCGAAGGCGGCCTGTTCGATGCCATCTACGCCGCGTCACCCGCGAAGTGATCGCCTCACGCCACGCATGCAAGACCACCGGAACCCCATGATCGCCCTCGCCAGTCCGCCGTTCACTCCCACCGCGCCGGCCATCCTCGCGCCGGGCCGGCTGCGACGGCTTCGGCGGCGGCCGCCGGTCTTGCCGGGGTTCGGCACGACGGCCGCGATCACGTCGCTCGTGGTGGGCTCCCTCGTCGTCGTGCCACTGGCCGTGCTGGTCGCCCGCGCGGCGTCGCTCGGGCCGGCGGGCTTCGCCGCGGCCGCTTGGATGGATCGGGCTCGGGCGGCCTACGGCGTCTCGCTCGGGGCATCCCTCCTGGCGGCGGCGGTGAGCACGGTGCTCGGCCTCGTGGTGGCCTGGGTCCTGGCCCGCGTTCCGTTCCGTGGCCGCCGGCTGCTCGACGCCTTCGTGGACGTGCCGCTGGCACTGCCGACGGCCGTGGCGGGCCTCGTCTACTCCGCGCTCTACGTCAAGCAGGGTTGGCTGGGGGCCTGGCTCGTCCCGCTGGGCGTGCACGGCGCCTACTCGTATCTCGGCATCGTGCTCGTGCTCGTGTTCGTGAGCCTGCCGTTCACCGTGCGGGTTGTGCAGCCGGTCATCGAGAGTCTCGATCGTGATGCCGAGGAGGCCGCTCTCATCTTGGGCGCCTCCCGGGGCCAGACCTTCTGGCGCGTGATCGCCCCGGCGATCGCCCCCGCGCTCGTCACCGGCTTCGCCATGGCGCTGGCTCGGGCGCTCGGGGAGTACGGCTCGGTCGTCTTCATCTCGGGCAACATGCCGTTCAAGACCGAGATCGCCCCGGTCCTGATCGTGGCCCGGCTCGAGGAGTTTGCCTATGCCGAGGCCACCGCGATCGCGGTCGTGCTCCTCGCCATGTCGCTCTCGCTGCTGGTCGTGATCAACGTGCTGCAGCACCGGCTGTCCCGCAATGCGGTGGGGGCCGAGAAATGAACATGACCCATCGTTCCCCCGCGCTTGCCTCGACGCCCGCCGACGTCACCACCCAGCGGCTGCTGATCGCCGCGGCCGTCGGCATCGTCGGCCTGCTGATCGTCGTGCCGCTGGCGAGCGTTTTTCAAGGCGCGCTGGGCACGGGACTGTCCGGCTGGTGGGCTGCCCTGGCCCACGATCCCGATACCCGTCACGCCATCTGGCTGTCGCTGACGGTCGCCCCGGTCGCGGTGGCCGTGAACGTGGTTTTTGGAATAGCGGCAGCGTGGCTCGTGGCCCGCTTTCGCTTCCCCGGCCGCAGCCTGCTCGTGTCACTCTTCGACGTGCCGTTCTCGGTGTCGCCGGTGGTGGCCGGCCTGGCGCTCGTGCTGATCTTCGGTCGTCAGGGGCTGCTCGGGCCCACGCTCGCCTGGCTCGACTGGAAGGTGATCTTCGCCTGGCCGGGGCTCGTTCTGGCCACCACCTTCGTGACGCTGCCGCTCGTCGTCCGGGAGTTGATTCCGGTGCTCGAGGCGACCGGCTCCGACGAGGAACTCGCGGCGGTCACGCTCGGCGCAAGCGGCTGGCAGGTGTTCACCCGGGTGACGCTGCCCAACATCCGCTGGGCTCTGCTCCACGGCATCGTCCTGGCCAACGCCCGCGCCCTGGGCGAGTTTGGGGCCGTCTACGTAGTCAGCGGGCACATCGCCGGCGCCACCGACACCATGCCGCTGCGGGTCGAAAAACTGTTTCAAGAGTATCGCACGCCGGCGTCGATGGCGGTGGCGAGCGTGCTGGCGGGCCTGGCCCTCGTGTCGCTGGTCGCGAAGTTCGTGATCGAGCGCAGGCTGGCGGCCGAGCATCGCGAGATCGAGGCGGCCAGGGCCGTCGGCGAAGCGACCTGAGAATCAAGGAGCGAGCCATGAGCCTGTATCTGCGTGAAATCACCAAGTCGTTCGGCACCTTCAAGGTGCTCGATCGCGTCTCCATGGACGTCAAAGACGGGGGCCTCGTCGCCCTGCTCGGGCCGTCGGGCTCCGGCAAGACGACGCTCTTGCGGATCATCGCCGGCCTCGAGTTTCCCGACGAGGGTCTGATCGACGAGGACGGCGAGGACATCACCGAGACCCACGCCCGGCAGCGAGGCGTTGGTTTCGTGTTCCAGCACTACGCGTTGTTTCGCCACATGAGCGTGTTCGAGAACATCGCCTTCGGGCTGCGGGTGCGAAAGACTCCGCAGGACGAGGTGCAGGTCCGGGTCGAGGAACTGCTGCGCCTGGTGCGGCTCGAGGGGCTCGGTGGGCGGAAGCCGGCCCAACTCTCGGGCGGCCAGCGGCAGCGGGTCGCGCTCGCCCGGGCCCTGGCCGTGCGACCGAAGATGCTCCTGCTCGACGAGCCATTCGGGGCGCTCGATGCCAAGGTGCGAGTGGAACTGCGGCACTGGCTGCGTCGGCTGCACGACGAGATCGGCATGACGAGCGTGTTCGTGACGCACGACCAGGAGGAAGCCTTCGAACTGGCCGACGAGGTGGTGGTCATGAACCACGGAGCCGTCGAGCAGCGGGGCTCACCCGCGGAGGTGTTCGACCGTCCGGCGACGCCCTTCGTGATGGATTTCCTCGGGGCCGTGAACGTGTTTCACGGGAGGGTCGAGAACGGCCGGGCCTATTAGCACGGCATTCCGATCGATTACCCCGACTACCCCCACGCTCAGGCCCGCGAGGCGCGGGTCTACCTGCGGCCGCACGAACTGGAGATCTCGTCGCCTGGGGCAGGAGTCTCGACCCAAAGCCTGCCGGCCAGCGTCCTCCGCGTGACCCGCTCGGGCGCGATCACGCGAGTCGCGTGCCGGCCGCACGGCTCGGATGCCGAGCTCCATGTGGATGTGCCGACGCAGGCGACGAGCGACCTGCCGCTGTCGCCTGGCGCGCACGTCTCGATCACTCCCCGAGCCGCCCGGGTCTTCATCCCGGGGCCCGAATACTCGATCTGAGAGTTCTTTACAGGATCACCCCGATGAGCATGCACGAGGACGCCAGCCGCCGTGATGGAGATCGTCAGTCGGAAGGCGGCCGCCTTCCCGTTCGCCCGGAGACGGCGCTGCACCGGATCGGAGACGCCCTGCAAGGTCTTCGGTACGGTTCGGTTCTGGCGATCGTGCAGGACGGCGTCGTGGTGCAGATCGAGCGGACCGAGAAGACCAGGCTCGGCCGCTGAGACTGCACGAGGTCCTGCGAATACGTTCAATCCCCCACACACCAGACCCCGACCAACCAACCACATCGCGTAGCCGACCGGAGTGACCGGAGGCATGGGACGGCCCGAAAGGAGCCTTCGACATGACCTCCGACCCCAATCCCACCACCTCGTTCGCAACGGGCAAGCTCTCGCTGCGAGGGCGTGGCCAACAGCATCAGACCCCGACCGCGGATATCGCGGCGACCGCACTCGATTACGTGCTCCAGCGCCGTGCAAGCCGGCGCACCGGCGGCCCGGTGGGCCCCATCCCGGATTCCTTGCGGCGACAGTCGACCGGCGCGGCCGGCTCGGGGCCGCCATCGGCACGAAGCCCGTTGCGGGCGCGAGCACGATCAGCAGCCGTGCTAGCTGCGGTAATCAGCCTGATCGCGTTCGCCCTCGTGTACCGCGGTGAGGCCGGGCCGCAGGTCGAACGACACGCCGTTCACGGCACGCTGACGCTTCGCGGCCGGCCCCTCGCGGATTCCGTGGTCGAGTTCCACAGGCTCGACGCGGCAGGGGTGTCCATCGAGACCGCCTTCACGGACTCGCGCGGCCACTTTGTCATCGGCGACACCGCCGGAACGGGTGTGCCCAGTGGTGAATACGGCGTCGTCGTCCGCGGTCGACGGCGAGTCGTGCGTCGCGGGGAGGTGTTTTTCGATCACGTCCCCCTTCCTCCGCAATACGCCAAGCCCGATGCCAGCCCATTGAAGGCATCGGTGTCCGGGCCAGTGGCGCGGCTGTCACTGGCGATTTCCCCCTAGGAGACGATCTCCTTCCGCGTATCCCGTTTCATCTTCATTGAAAGGACTGCTTCCATGACTGTTTCAACGCCACCATCGGCTCGCCGCGGTGTGATCCGCTTTGATAGGACCGCGTTCACGTTGGTCGAACTGCTCGTCGTGATCGCGATC
>JBJTPO010000699.1:0-2647 GCA_046075145.1 Planctomycetota bacterium | reverse complement strand
CGCTGAGAGCGGCGCGGAGGAGGTGATCGGCAGGGGGGCGAGGCCCGCCGCCGGGGCTGCGGGCGGTGGTGCCAGCGCCGACATCTCCGGAGTCGGACTGGTGGGCGTCGCCGGCGGTTCAGCCACCGCCAGATTCTGCAGCGAGCGGGCCGCAGTCGCCGGCCGGGGCACGGCTGTGAGCGTGATGTCGGAGACCTGCTCCCCGCGGCCGATCGCCAACCGCACCTCCTCGCCCGGGGAGATCGACGTCAGGGCTTGGGCGACGTCATCGGCATTCCGGAGCGCCAGGCCGCCAATCGCCCGCACCTCGTCGCCGGGGTTGATGCCCGCGGCCCTGGCGGGGCTCCGCGGTGCGACCTCGTCGACGGTCCACCGACCCGGCACGTTCGACTCGGCCACCGTGATGCCCAGCCATCCCTGGCCCGGTGCAGCCCCTGTGGCCGCAGCCACCGCCGCCGCCGCGGGGGCGGTGGCTGCGGCGGCCGCCTTCGGGCGGGCGAATGGCAACGCGATGGGCTCGCCGATCGAGATGTCGCCCGCTTCGAAGGCGGGCTTTGCGGGCGGAGCCAGGTCGTCGGCGTGCGGCCCGGAACCGCCCGCGACGAGGGCCACGGCGAGCACCGCGACCTGCACACGGGGTGCCGTCCCCGGAAGACCGCCGTATCGCCGCCTGGAAACGTGTCGCCGTACGCCGTGAACCATCGTGCTCGAGCTCCCACGCCGCCTCTGCGGGGCAATCCATGAGCCGGCAGTATACCGACCGCGAAGGCTCGCCGAACAAGGGGCCGCAACCGCCGGAAATCAGCTGCTTGAGCGGTCATCGTCGCCGTTGCCGCGACGTGCTGCGATGGTTTGACAGCACTGCCAGCACTCCTATACTCGCGCCGCATCGCGATCAGAAGTGAGTTCCTCGCGAGCGGCCCGAGTCGATCTCGGGCGGGAAGGGATTTCGATCGGACCGGGGAGTCGGTCCGCACAGGGAAGGATCCATGGGGAGAGCCGTCGTTTCCGCGGCCGTCGAGTCCCGGCCGGCGGCCGAGCGCGTCCGGGCCGCGGTTCGCGAGCGGATCGGTGACGAGCGGTTCGCGGTCTGGTTTGGTGAGGCGACCTGGCTGCCGGCGGCCGATGGCAAGGGCATCGTCGTGCAGGCCGGCGCGGGCCTGACCCACGAGTGGCTGCGGCGGACCTTTCGCCGCGACGTCGAGGCGGCCGTGGCAGTGGTCTGCGGCCCGCAGGCCGGCGTCACCTGGGAGCCGGCGGCCTCGACGGCGAGCGGGCCGCCCGAGGTTCCACCGCCGCCGAGCGGCCTGGCGGTCGTGCGGCCCGCGGTGGAGATCACTCCTGCCATACCCACCCAAACCGCCGGGAACGGCGGCCGGCGGGGCGGCCGCCGTCTCGCCGACTTCGTCACCGGCCCGAGCAACAAGATGGCCCTCGCCGCGGTCGAACTGGCGGCTGCCAGGCCCGGTGAGATGTCGCCGCTCGTCGTGCATGGGCCCGGCGGCGTCGGCAAGACGCACCTGCTCGAGGGCCTCTGCGAAAGAGCCCGTGAGCTGCGGCCCGGCGGCCTGGCGGTGTTCCTCGCGGCCGAGCAGTTCACCACCGGCTTTCTCCAGGCCCTGCACGGCAGCGGCCTGCCCGGCTTTCGCCGCACCTGCCGGTCGGCGGAGCTGCTCGTGATCGACGACCTGCAGTTCTTCGTGGGCAAGCGGGCCACGCTCCAGGAGCTCCAGCAGACGATCGACGCCCTCCTGCGGCAGGGGCGGCAGGTCGTGCTCGGCTGCGACCGGGAACCGGAATCGCTCCCCGAGCTCGGAACGGAACTGCTCGCTCGGCTCCGCGGCGGCATGGCCGCCCGGATCGCGCCGCCTGACTACGACGTGCGGCGGGGCATCGTGGCCTCGCTCTGCCACGGCCGTGGCCTCACGGTGCCCGACGAGGTGGTTCACTACGTGGCCTCGTCGATGACGCGGCATGCCCGCGAGCTCTATGGTGCCGTCAACCGGCTCGAGGCGACGAGCACGATGCTGGGCGTGCCGGTCAGTATCGGTCTCGCCGAGGAGGCGCTTGCCGATCTCGTGCGGGCCGGCGGCCGGAGCGTGCGGCTGGCCGACATCGAGAAGGCCGTCTGTCAGGCCTTCGGAATCGACCGGGGCGGCCTCCAGTCGGGCAGCCGGGCCCGGGCCGTGAATCACGGCCGGATGCTGGCGATGTATCTGGCCCGCAAGCACACCCATGCGGCGCTCTCCGAGATCAGCAGCCACTTCGGTCGGCGCAGCCACTCGACCGTGATCGCGGCCCAAAAGACGGTGGCCGAGTGGCTCGCCACGCGGGCCCGGATCGTGCTCGCCGACTCGGCCTGGGATGTCGAGGAGGCGATTCGCCGCGTCGAGGACATGCTGCGGGCCGGGTAGGCGATTGGGTGGCGCGGGCTCGCGGTTGCCCATGTCCTCTCGCTGGACGTTCCCTCCGGCCCTCCAGGCCTCCGGTCACTGCGTGTCCGCTCGCTTCGGCATCCTGCCTGCGCTCGCTTCCACAGCTCGCTCGATGGCATGGGCAACCCCGAGCCGGGGTGGCGTTACGGCGTTGCCTTCGGACTGGCGGCGCGTTCTTCGAGGCTGGCCTTATAGCGGACGCTCGACTGCGG
>JBJTPO010000698.1:0-7550 GCA_046075145.1 Planctomycetota bacterium | reverse complement strand
GGGAAGGTAGCGGCGAACGCCACCATGAAAAAGCCCAAAAACGCCCGCTTGCGCAGGTTGCCTATCCGCCCGCCGGCCGCACCTCCGGGCGGCCGGGTTCGTGCGCGTTTCTGCCACTCCGTGTGCATTCAGACGAATCTGCGTTGGACCGCGAGGGGTTGCCCATGCCAAGCGAGCGGCGTTGGAAACCGACCGCAGCCAGGATGGCGGAGGGCGGTTTCCATCGAGCGACCGGAAGGCAGGATGCCTGAAGGGAGCGTCCGGCGAGATGGCATGGGCAGCCCAGAGCTCGCGTCCCCTGTGACGCGGCGGTTTGCTACACTCCCGCCGTCAATACGCCAGCCAAGGAGCACGCATGCCCGCGACCGACATCGACCGCCTCGCCATCGACACGATCCGCACCCTCTCCATGGACGCCGTCGAGGCGGCCAAGAGCGGCCATCCCGGCACCCCCATGGCCCTGGCGCCGGTTGCCTACACGGTGTGGAAGGATTTCCTGCGGTACGACCCGGCCGACCCGCTTTGGCCCAACCGCGACCGGTTCGTGCTCTCCTGCGGTCACGCCTCGATGCTGATCTATTCGCTGCTCCACCTGGCGGGCGTGCGCCGCGGCCGGCCCGGCGAGCCGGGCCACGACGAGCCGGCCGTGTCGCTCGAGGCGATCAAGAAGTTTCGCCAGCTCGACAGCGTCTGCGCAGGCCATCCGGAGCACCATCTGATCGCGGCGATCGAGACCACGACCGGCCCTCTCGGCCAGGGCTGCGGCAACTCGGTCGGCATGGCGATGGCCTCCAAGTGGCTGGCCGCCCGCTACAACCGTCCCGGCCACGTGCTCTTCAGCTTCGATACCTACGTGCTCTGCAGCGACGGTGACCTGATGGAGGGCGTGGCCGCGGAGGCGGCGTCGCTCGCCGGCCACCTCGGGCTCGACAACCTCTGCTGGATCTACGACGACAACGCGATCACGATCGAGGGAGAGACCGAGCTGGCCTTCAGCGAGGACGTGGGCCGGCGGTTCGAGGGGCTTGGCTGGCACGTCGCGCGCGTGGCCGACGCCAACGACACGGCAGCCCTGAAGCGGGCCCTCGACGCCTTCAAGGCCGAGACGACGAAGCCGACGCTCGTGATCGTCAAGAGCGTGATCGGCTACGGAGCCCCCACCAAGGCCGGCTCGCATGCATCGCACGGCGCGCCCCTGGGCGCCGAGGAGATCAAGGGGGCGAAGCAGGCCTACGGCTGGCCGACCGATGCGACATTCCTCGTGCCGCCCGAGGTGCCGGCCCGGTTCACGGCCACGCTCGGCGACCGCGGTGGCCACGCCCGCCGGGCCTGGGAGGATTCACTGGCGTCGTATCGCCGGGTCGATGCCGCCGCCGCCACCGAACTGGGCGAGTTTCTCGGGGGCAGGTTGCCGGCCGCCTGCGACGCGGCCATCCCCACCTTCCCCGCCGACCCCAAGGGGCTCGCCAGCCGCGTCTCGTCGGGCAAGGTGATCGAGGCGATCAGCAAGGCGATGCCCTGGTTCATCGGAGGCTCCGCCGACCTGGCCCCTTCGACGATGACGCTGGTCAAGGATGCCGGCAGCTTCGGCCACGGCGCCTACGGCGGCCGCAACATGCACTTCGGGATTCGCGAGCACGGGATGGCTGCCGCCTGCAACGGGATGGCGCTCTCGGGCCTGCGGCCTTACTGCGCGACCTTCTTCGTGTTTTTTGACTACCTGAAGCCGGCCCTGCGGCTTTCGGCGCTCGGGGAACTGGGCGTGATCTACGTGCTCACGCATGACTCGATCGGCCTGGGCGAAGACGGACCCACCCATCAGCCGATCGAGCAGCTCGCCAGCGCCCGGGCCGTGCCGGGACTCTCCGTCTTCCGGCCCGCCGACGCCAACGAGGTGGCCGAGACCTACCGCGTCGTGATGCACCGGCCCGAGCGGCCGGCCGTGATCGTGCTCTCCCGGCAAAACATTCCCACCCTCGACCGCTCGGGGCTGGGACCGGCTTCGGGAGTTACCCGCGGCGGCTACATCCTCAAGGAAGCCGAGGGGATCCGGCCCGACTGCATCCTGATCGGCACCGGCAGCGAGCTGCCACTCTGCCTCGAGGCTGCCACGACGCTCGCGGCCGAGGGCATCAATGCCCGAGTCGTCAGCCTCCCCTCGTGGGACCTGTTCGCCGAGCAGGATTCG
Organism: Planctomycetota bacterium; assembly: GCA_046075145.1. Taxonomy (GTDB): domain Bacteria; phylum Planctomycetota; class Planctomycetia; order Pirellulales; family UBA1268; genus QWPN01. The sequence continues at coordinate 5,362 of JBJTPO010000698.1, read as the reverse complement.
GCCTACCGCGAGAGCGTGCTGCCGGCGGCCGTCACCGCGCGGGTGGCCTGCGAGGCGGCCAGCGGCTTCGGCTGGGAGAGGTGGCTCGGCGACCGTGGAATCTTCGTGGGAATGAACTCGTTCGGGGCCTCGGCCCCGGCCGGCACGCTCTACGAGCACTTCGGGATCACCACCGCCGCGGTGGCCGACGCCGCCAAGCGAGCCATGGGTCGCTGACGGCTCAGGGCTGGTGGTGCGAGTCGCCGATCACGGCGTCCTCGGGATCGACGCCGGCAGCGACCTCGCCCTTGTGATTGCGGTAGAGTTGGTCATCATCGCGATGGATGGCGTCTACCCGCAGCCGTTCGAAGTGGCCGTCCTCGAACAGGATGTAGTGAAACCCGTCCGGATGGTTGTCGCTCTTCTCACTCCCGGCGGCAGGGGCGTCGGCCATCAGCGGGTGGTGCCTGCGACGCAGATCACGATTGGGCTCGAGCCTCCCGTCTGCAGCCCGGTGACCGAGCGTGTAGCCGAAGTCGCCCCCCATCGTCCGAACGAGCTCGTCGAACTGCGGCGTCCCTACCGCGGCCCGCAGTTCCTCGAGCGTGGGAATGCGATGGCCACCTCGCCGGTCGAGATCCGAGCCGGGCACGAGCACCGTGCCGTCGTCGGCCACGAGGCGGTGCTCGGAGACGAGCGTCGGCGCGTAGAGCCCGCCCCGGGAAATCGGCCCGCCGTCCGGAGGCGTTGGCAGGAGACCGTGGCTCTCGCCATAGCCGTGAATCGCCGCCGACAGCTTTTGCAGCCGCCGCTCGACCCGGCGGGCACGGGAATCCGCGATCGCATCGGCCACAAGCGGCAGCACGAGGATACAGGCGGCCAAGGCCGAGGCGGCCACGAGCAGCCGGTCGATCATCCTCCCGCCCGAGGGAGCCGCGGGATCGTCGGCCGGCGACAGCGCCCGCGTGCGGGGCATTGGGAGAGTCTCGGGACGCGACTGGGCCGCGACGAAGGCCGTGGTTCGGGCGGCGAGGCCCATGGGCGGGGAGACCGGCCGGCGATCGGCAACCAGGGGCAGCACCGCGCCCCGCAAGAGTTCCAACTCTCGCCGCAACGGCGGACCTGCCTGCGAGTCGGCGAGCGCCGCTTCCACGGCGCGGGCATCGCCCTCGTCGAGGGCATCGAACAGATAGCCGACCAGTTGCTCTCTCATGGCGGCTCGACCTCCGGAAACTGTCATGGCGCGAGGCTCCTCATCCGTGATCCGTCCCCGCGGCGCTGCGGCCGCTGCGTTGCCAGGACTCGTTGAGTTTCAGCAGGGCCGAGTGGAGCCGGCTCTTGACCGTGCCCACCGGGATGCCGAGCACATCGGCCGCTTCTCGATACTTCATGCCCTGGTGATAGACCAGCACGAGCGCGGCGCGGAGCGGCTCGGGCAGCTCGTCCACCGCCGAGCGGACCCAGTCGCGGGCCTCCTCGGCCTGGAGCTGCTCGGCGGCCGTCTGGCCGTTGCCCGCCAGCATGTCGACGAGCGTGCCGATGTCGTCGTCGCCCGTGTGGTTGTCGAGGCTCACCATCCGGTGCCGCTTGTTGCGGCGCTGGGCGTCGATGGCCTGATTGGTGGCGATCGTGTAGAGCCATGGCCGGAACCGACGTCCTTCCTCGAACTGATCCTGCTTGAGATGCACCTGCAGGAACGTCGCCTGGAACACGTCCTCCGCCATCTCGGCGCTGCCGAGATACCGGCGAAGGTAACTGAACAACTCGGTCTCATACCGCCGCACGAGCGACTCGAAGGCCGCCGGATCACGCCCGGAACGGCAGCGGCGGAGGAGATCCTCGTCGCTGTCGCCGTCGATGCCCGACCCGCTCCCCACGGTGGGGGAACCGGGCCGGACGCCGGACTGGGAGTCGTGCAGATCCATCGTCGGTACGAAGCGGGGCGGCGGATGGTTCGCGAGACGGCGGCTTCCGATCGGCCCCGGCTCCAGCCGCCGAGTATAGCCCCGTGAACTGGGCGTGCCGCCGCCCCGGGCCACCTGCCCATTTGACATTTCCGGCACTCAGGCGGAGATTCCCGGGGCCTCATGCATCCGTCTCACCGCTACCGCTGGGCCACTCCGGGCGACGTCAACGCCTTTTTCGGCCTGTGCATCGACAATCTGGCGGGCTTGGTCCTGACCGTATCGCTCTTGGCGACGGTCTATGGTTATCCGGCCGATTTTGCCCTTGGCCACCTCGTTCCAGGGACGGCCGTGGGAGTCGTGATCGGAGACCTGCTCTTCACGTGGATGGCCTTTCGCCTGGCTCGCCGCACCGGGCGGACCGACGTCACCGCCATGCCGCTGGGCCTCGACACGCCCAGCACCTTCGGGATGGTGTTCTTCGTGCTCGGGCCCGCTTTCCGAGCGGCCCTGGAGCGGGGCCTGGCCGAGGAGGAGGCGGCCCGTCATGCCTGGCACGTCGGCATGTGCCTGATCGTGGCCAGTGGGTTCTTCAAGCTGGCCTGCTCCTTCCTGGCCGGACCGATCCGTCGGGTCGTGCCACGGGCAGGCCTGCTCGGCAGCCTGGCGGCCATCGCCCTGGCCCTGATCACCTTCCTCCCGATCCTCAAGATCGTCGCCTCACCACTGGCGGGCCTCGTGGCCTTGGGCATCACGCTGGCGACACTCACCGCCCGGCTTCCCTTTCCCGGTCGCATCCCCGGGGCCCTGGCGGCGCTCGTGATCGGCGGGCTGATCCAGTATCTGGGCGTCCGGACGGGCTGGATCCCGGTCGCCGAGGCACACGTCGCCATCGACCCGGCGGCTGCGCTGTGGCCGACGGAATGGCTGCGGGCCCTGCGGTTTGAGTGGCTCGCCGCCTGGAACGACGCCGTCCATTATCTGCCGATCGCGATCCCCTTCGCCCTGGGCACGGTCGTGGGGGGCATTGACTGCACCGAGAGCGCGGCGGCGGCCGGCGACGAGTATCACACGGGGCGGGTGATCGCCGTCGAGGGGCTCGCCACGGTCATCGCGGGCGCCTGCGGCGGCGTGATCCAGACCACGCCCTACATTGGCCACCCGGCCTACAAGGCGATGGGCGGCCGGGCCGCCTACACGCTCGCCACCGCGGTCTTCATCGGCCTGGCGGGACTCACGGGCAGCTTCGCCTGGCTCTACCAGGCGATCCCCGAGCCGGCGATCCTGCCGGTGCTCGTCTTCATCGGCATCGAGATCACGGCCCAGAGCTTCCATGCCACGCCCGAGCGGCACTACCCGGCGGTCGCGGCGGCCTGCATCCCCGCGCTCGCGGCGCTGTCCAAGATCCAGACCGACGGGCTGCTCGCCGCCGGCGCCAAGCCCGTGGGCCCGCTCGTGATCGACCTGTTCGCGGTGCGGATCCTGGCGGCCGGATTCATCGTCACGAGCCTGGTCTGGGCGGGGCTCGTCGCGGCGCTCGTGGACCGCAAGCTCCGGGCCGCCGCCGGCTGGTGCCTCGTGGCTGCGGCCTTCACGCTCGTCGGCGTCATGCACTCACCGTTCGCCGACGGCCGGCTGTTCCTCCCCTGGCAGCTCACCGGCCTGCCGGCCGAGGCGGCCGGTCGCGGGCCGCTTGAGCTGGCCGTCTCATACGGCTTGCTGGCGGTGATCTTCGCCGCCTGGTCGTTCTGGCCGCCGGCTGGCCGGGATCACTCGAGCCCGTAGGCCCCGGCCATCGGGATGTCGATCCCGCGGCGGCTGGCGAACTGCGTCCGCGACAGGAACCGCGGCTCGAGGTTGAACGTCACGCCCACGTTGTTGCGGCTGTAGTCGACGTTGAAGCCGAACGTCATCAGGAAGGCCTCGCCGATTCGTACGAGCTGGAAGTTCTGGCCGATGTTGCGACCGGTGAGGTCGATCGCCGAGCCGAAGGAGCTCGCCCACTTTGGGCTCATCCGGTAGGTGTAGGAACCCGAGAGCACGGCCGCCGAGATCGGCCCGCCGAACTGGTTGAAGCCGACGTAGAAGCTGCCCCGCGGCGTGCGGTTCAAAAGCGCCCCGACGGTGTAGAGTTGCTGGCCTCCGGTGAAGAAGTCGACGTCGGCCGTCGAGAAGACGGTGGTCCGGTCGCCCACGTGCCAGCGGAAGTCGTATTGCCAGAGGCCCAACACCTGGCCGAAGTTCTGGCTGGTCGTGGGGAAGAACTCGCCGTCCACGTCGAACACGATCCAGTCGATGATCCGGCGGTTGCCCACCGGGCCCCGCTTCGTCTGCCACCGCTGCCGGGCGGCCAAGCGGAAGGCGGTCAGGTCATTGGCGATTTCGGTCGGTCCGGTCACCCAGCCGCCCATCCCGCGGCGGACGGCATACGTCCGCGGGTCGTACTTATTGTCGGGCCCGAAGATGAACGGTGCCCCCAGGGGGATCGGCTGCCCGGGGATCGCGCCGTAGTCCCAGTAGGGAATGTTGCGGCGGAACTGGTTGATCGCGTCGTCGTCGATCTGATCGTAGAGCGGGAACTGATCGATGCTCTGCGTCGCGTCGGCGTAGGAGAACTCGGCCTCGAACACCACCTTGTGGGCCAGGCCGTGAACATTCCAGAACTGACTCTCGACCGAGTTGTCGGCCGTCCACAGGGGCAGGCTCGAGCGGATGCCCACCTGACCGTAGGCCCGGTCGATCGGCTGGGCGGAGAGGTCCTCGCCCCAGTGGGCCAGCTCACCGAGCGCGTAGGGCACGATCTTGACCGCGCCGGCCTGGAACGGCAGGTCGAGCTCCTGGCGGGTGGCGACGCGTTCGCCGATCACGTTGCTCTCATAGGGCAACAGCGTCCAGATGTTGCCACCCTGACCCGCGATCGGTGCGGCCGGCAGCGCCTGCCGCGCGTAGGACACTCCCGAATGCTCGTACCAGGAGACGGCGTCGTAGAGCAGCGGCTGGGCGAAGAAGTAGTGGTCGAGCCGCGGCCACCATTCGGTCTGCGTGAAGAACGGATCGACACGGACGCTCGTCAGCAGCCGCAGTTCGCGGTTCTCGATCGGCCGCCGCAGGTCAAGCCAGGTCCGCTGCTCATAGCCCTCCTCCCACTCCGCCTCGTAATACTCCTCGAGGAAGTTTTGGTCGCTGATCCAGCCGGCCGTGCCGCGGAGTTGCCAGCCGCCGAAGAAGCTGTCGGTGGTGCCCCCGAGATCCTGGCGGTGCCGCCAGAACGACCGGCCGCGGAAGGTGCGGTCGGGGAAGCCGGGATAGATGAAGTCGCGGCGGTTGAGGCCGAGGTTGTCGCGGCCGACATCGCCCACGAACCAGGCGTCGAGGTCACCGCTGGCCGGCGTCTGCAGGCCGAGGAACGAGGGGCGGTTGTAGAGCAGCGACGTGCCGCCGCCGGGCCCGCGGAGACTGAGGTAGTCGACGTCCAGGTC
>JBJTPO010000697.1:0-5496 GCA_046075145.1 Planctomycetota bacterium | reverse complement strand
CGAAGGCCGGTGGTTCCGGCAGTGCTGCCGGACAAGGTCGGGACGGAGAACCCTCCTGTGACGGATCGCAGAGCCGGTGTCGTGGCGGACCGCGTCTATAACTTTTCCCCCGGCCCGGCGGTGCTGCCGCTGGAGGTGCTGGAGCGGGCCCGCGACGAGATGCTGGCCCTGCCCGGCGTGGGCATCTCGGTGCTCGAGATCAGCCACCGCAGTCCGGCGTTCGACCGGATCCTGGAGGAGACGCTCGCCGACCTACGCGGTCTCCTCGCCATCGGCCCCGATCACGAGGTCGTGCTCCTGCAGGGGGGCGCGAGCCTGCAGTTTTCGATGGTGCCGATGAACCTGCTGCGGGGCCAGCCCGGCAAGGCCGACTACGTCCTCACCGGCACCTGGGGCGGCACGGGCATCAAGGAGGCCCGCCGCGAGGGGCTGGTGCATGTCGCCTGGGACGGCGCCGCGACCAACTACGACCGGCTGCCGTCGCAGCGAGAGATCGCGCTCTCCGAACGCCCGGCCTACGTACACGTGACGAGCAACGAGACGATCCAGGGCGTGCAGTGGAAGTCCGACCCCGACGTGGGCGACGCGCCGCTCGTTTGCGACTGCTCCAGCGACTTCCTCTCGCGGCCGATCGACGTCGCCCGTCATGGCCTGATCTATGCGTGTGCCCAAAAGAACGCCGGCATCTCGGGCGTCACCGTCGTGATCATCCGCAAGGATCTGCTGGAGCGGTCGCGGGACGACCTGCCCCGGATGCTCGACTACCGGACGTTCGTCAAGGAAGGCTCGCGGCCCAACACGCCCCCGACCTTCGCGATCTACATCCTCGGCCTGATCTGCACCTGGCTGCGAGACGAGATCGGCGGGCTCCAGTCCATGGCGAGGCACAACGCCGCCAAGGCCCGGATGCTCTACGACGTGCTCGACGCGTCGGGCGGCTTTTACGCCGGCCACGCCCGGCCCGACTGCCGCTCCGACATGAACGTCACCTTCCGCCTGCCCGACGAAGCGCTCGAGAAGCAGTTCGTGAACACCGCCGCGGCCAAGGGGCTCGTCGATCTCAAGGGACACCGCTCCGTGGGCGGGATCCGGGCGAGCATCTACAACGCGATGCCGCTGGCCGGGGTCGAGGCCCTGCGGGACCACATGCTCGCCTTCATGGAATCGGCCGCCGCCACCCGGGCCGGGGCCGCCCGCTGACGCGGGCGGGGCGGGAAGCCCCGGAGCACTGCACGCATGCCGTCGATCATCGTCCTCGACTCGATCAGCCCCGACGGCCTCGCGCTGCTCGATGCGGCGGCCGCCCAGGGGATCACCTACGAGATCCGCACCGGACTCAAGGGCGACGCCCTCCGCGAGGCCCTGGCCCAGCACGAGGGGGCGATCTGCCGCAGCGGCGTGAAGATCACGGCCGATGCGCTGGCCGGCAACACCCGCCTGCGGGCGATCGTGCGGGCCGGCGTGGGCACCGACAACATCGACAAGGATGCGGCCACCCGCCAGGGCATCGTGGTGATGAACACCCCGGCCGGCAACACGGTCAGCACGGCCGAGCACGCCTTCGCCCTGATCCTCGGCCTGTCCCGCAACGTGGCCGCGGCCGACGCCAGCCTCAAGGGGCACGCCTGGGACCGCAACAAGTTCATGGGCACCCAGCTCGCCGGCAAGACGCTCGGCATCGTGGGCCTCGGCCGGATCGGGCAGACGGTCGCCGCCCGGGCCCGGGCCTTCGACATGCGGGTGGTGGGCTTCGACCCGTTCCTGGCCCCCGACCGAGCGGCCGAGCTGGGCATCGAGCTGTTCGACAGCGTGCGGGGGATGCTGCCCGAGGTCGACTACCTCACCGTGCACACGCCGCTCACCGACGAGACCAGGCACCTGGTGGGGATGCCCGAGCTCGACCTCCTGAAAAAGGGCGTGCGGCTGGTGAACTGCGCTCGCGGCGGCATCTACGACGAGGCGGCGCTGGTGGCCGGCCTGGAGCGGGGCGTGATCGGCGGCGTGGCCCTCGACGTGTTCGAGACCGAGCCCTGCACCGACAGCCCGCTGTTCGCGATGCCCGGCGTGCTCGTGACGCCCCACCTCGGCGCCAGCACGGAGGAGGCGCAGTCGCAGGTGGCCGTCGAGGGCGTCGGCCTGTTGGTCGACTTCCTCGCCACCGGCGCGATCCGCCACGCGGTCAATGCCGCCCCGATCGACCCGGCCGCGCTCGAGGGAGTCCGCGGCTTTCTCGACCTCGCCTGGCGACTGGGCCACCTGGTGGGTCAGCTCGACGCCGGACAGCCCCGCTCCTGCTCGATCGCCTACCGCGGCGAGATCGCCGGCCGCAACACGCGGCTGGTGACGGCGGCCTTCGCGGCCGGGCTGCTCGAGGGGGCGATCGAGGACGTCAACATCGTCAACGCCGAGGTGCTCCTGCGGGACCGCGGCATCGAGCTCGTCGAGCAGAGCCGGACCGACCCCGGCGCCTTCAGCTCGGTGGTCGCGGTCGATCTCGTCTCGGGCGATCGCGTACACCGCGCGGCCGGCACACTCTTCGGCCACTCGATGCCCCGGCTCGTGCAACTGGAGGGTCACCGGCTCGAGGCCTACCTCGACGGCATCCTGCTCGTGTTCACCCACCAGGACGTGCCCGGGATCATCGGCCGGGTCGGCACCGTGTTCGGCGAGTTGGGAATCAACATCGCCCAGATGACGGTCGGCCGGGCGATGCCGGGCGGCGACGCGATCGGCGTCCTGAATCTCGACCACGAGCCGTCGGCCGAGGCGATCACCCGGGTGCTCGAATGCCCCGGCATGCGGTCGGCCAAGGTGGTCAAGCTGCCGCCGGCCGGGCGGCTGCCCGCCTGGCTCGCCACCTCCTCCCGCCCCGGCCGAAAGGCCCACTGACGCGGCGGCCCGGCGAAACACGCGGATTCCCGCAGGATCGGGAATAATCCGGACTCCGGTGGCTGAACTGGGTCTTGGCAGGGCACGGTGCCCGGCCGGGCACTCGCAGGGGCTCCGGTCTCTTCCATGCCCGCTTCCTTCCCGACCGGCGAAGCCTTCGACCGATGGGTGGCCGATCACGTCTCCGTACTCTACCGCGTGGCGTATCGCCTGCTCGGCAACGGGCACGATGCGGAAGACGTCGTGCAGGACGCCTTCCGCTCCGCCTGGACGAGCCGGCATCTCTACGACCGGTCCCGCAGCGAGCGCGCCTGGCTGCTGGCGATCCTGAGGCGGCGGGTCACCGACCACTGGCGGCGGCGGGAGACCCGCGAGGTGGCGACCGGAGCCGAATTCGCTCAGCCGGCGATCGGGCAAGCCGATCCCTTCGCCGACGAATTGTCAGCGACGATGCAGGCCGCGCTCGACAGGCTGCCGGCCGAACTGCGGGAGACGCTCCTGTTGGTCGTGGTCGGAGAACTGACCCACCAGGAGGCGGCCGATCTCCAGGGCATTCCCCTGGGGACCGTGCTCTCTCGCGTCAGCCGGGCCCGCAGCCGTCTGCGGGGGTTCCTGCTCGACCCCGCCCCCGCGGCCAACGGCCATGCGCCGTCGCGCCGCGCGCCCTCCGCTCGCCATGAATGACGACGACCGCCAACTCGACGCCGGACTCCGGCGGGTTTCGCTGCCGGAGCACCTCCGCGCCGCCCTGACCCCAGACACGTTGTTCGCCGACGCGGCGATCGACCGGCTGCTGGGGGCCGGGGCGGCGCCGCCGGGGCTGGCCGACCGTGTGCAGGCAGCCGCGCGGGCCAGTGACACGCCGACCCGCAACGGCGTCGTCGATCTGACGCGGTTCGCCACCGGCCGCGGCGAGCGGCCGGCACCGGATCGGCCAGTGATCGGTTCGGGGCGGCGGGCCGGCGGCGGGCTGAGGATGATGCGCGAAGCGAGCCGGGTGGCGGTGGCGCTCGGCCTGGCGTTTCTGCTGGCGACGGCCGGCATTCAGATGTCGCGGTGGCTGGAGGGGCCCGGTGCGTCCGGCGGGGCCGTTGCCGCCCGTGGCCCGCAGAGGCGGCACCATGTTGGGCCGCCCACTGTCCGCCGGGATGATCCTGCATCGACCCCCGGGGCCGGCGGGGCGGCGGCAGCCGAAGCCACAGGGGTCAGACTCGGGAAAAGCGGCGGTCAGCCCACAGACCGCAACGAGCCGGAGCGGGCTGTGGCGGCGGTCGCCCGCGAGACGCCGCCCGCGCCGGCGCACGACGCCTCGGATCTCGCCTGGCGGCTGCCCGCGCCGGCCGAACCGCTGACGGTGCGCGGTGCGACCGTGGGCCTGGGCGAAGTGACGGCCCTGACGGTCGTGGAACTGCCACGAGACGCCCGGCGGCAGGTTCCCAAATCAGCCGCATTCGATCTCGGGTTCGAGATGACACACGGCGAGTCGCCGTTCGTGAACCCGGCCGCCGACTCGAGTCTGGCCGTCGATCGGCCTCCCCTGACGCTCGGCACGGATGGCTTCGACCGGCTGGTGCGGGGTGAGGCTGACCGCCGCCCGCTGGCCTCCGCCACACGCATCCGCGCGGAAGAGGTGCTGGCTGCCATGCCCCCGCCTCCGGAACTCGTGGCCCGGGGCACGGAGCCTGTCCGGCTCGGCCTGGTCGCCGTCCCCTCGGGCCGCAAGCTCGACGGCAGGCCCACGGTGTTTCTGGAAGCGACGGCCTACGCGGCCGGCCCCCGCCGGGGTCACGACGCTCCGCTGCGGGCGACCTTGATCCTCGACCAGGCTGCGGCGGGCGACCCCATGGCGTGGCCCCGGATCTGTCGCGGCCTCGGGGCAGTCGCCGCCGGGCTCGACCCCCTGGACCGGATCAGCGTCGTCATCTGTGGCCCGCGGCCACGGGTGGCGGTCCGCGACGCCCCGCCTGACGCCCTCGCCGCCGCAGCGGGCAACTGGGAGACGCTCCCCGCCGCCGCGTCGTCCGACCTCGACGCGGCCGTTGCGGCCGCCCGGGAAGCTGGGTTGCTCGGCGATCGAACCGTCGTCGTCGCCCACGGAGCGACGCTCGATCGGTGCCGGGGAGATGTCCGCGAACTGCTCTCGTCGTGGCACCGGGCCCTCGCCCTGACAGGCGGTGACCCGCTCGCCAGCACGCCGACGGAAGGCATGCGCTTCGTGGTCCTCGACCCGTCGACGCCGGCCCCGGACCGGGATGCCGGCCCGACCTTCGGCCGTACCGGCATCGACGCGGTGGCCATCCGCAGGGCTTTGCTGCGGCAGGTCACGGGCGACGACACGCTCGTGGCCCGGCAGTGCAGCCTCGAGGTGCGGTTCGATCCCCGGCGGGTCGCCGCGTACCGGCTGATCGGTCATCGTCAGTCCGTCGTCGAGTCGCTGGCCGACGCATCCCCTGCAGCCATCGACCTGCACGCGGGCGAGACCGTGCGGGCAGTGTACGAGGTGGTACCGAAGCAGAACGGCACGATCGGCCTGGCCACGGCACGACTCTCCTGGCGTACGCCCGAAGGAGCCCCTGCCCGGCTCGAAGCCAGCGATCGGGACGCCGG
>JBJTPO010000696.1:0-6900 GCA_046075145.1 Planctomycetota bacterium | reverse complement strand
TGAACCCAGGGGTCGCCGCCCCGTGCGTCGGCGACGGCGTGGGCAAGGAGCCTCGCGAAGCCGTATTTCCTCGACTCGTGGATCACCATGTCGACGCCCTGGGCGTGGCCGTTGGTGAAGTCGGCCCCCTGCCCGGTCTCGAAGTAGAGCCCCCACGGCCCGCGGCGGCCCGCCGCGTGGCGGAGCATCTTCGCCAGTGACACGTCGAACGTGGCGTTGGCGGCGTCGCTGCCGGCGATGCTCTGGAACCAGACGCCGGTGGTGCCCGGCGCCGTGGCATCCACCTCGGCCTGCACGTCGACATGGGCGAGCACGCAGTGGGGCATCGTGGCACCGAGCCCGAAGGCCTCCAGCACCTCGCGCAGCGTGTCGGACACCAGCCTCACGCTCGCCGGCTCGCTCGACACCATATTGGTGCCGAGCACTACGTCGCTGGAGAGCCCCGGCATGATCGCCCGGATGTCGCCCTCGGGCCGCGTGAGCAGGAAGGTGGCCGGGTCGTCGAGCGTCCAGCCGGCCGTTCGCTCGTGGGCGTCGGCGTCGAGGTCGGCCGCGAGCGCCGCCGAGAGCGTGTCGGAGAACGGGGGGTGGGAGTCGATGTCCCGCAGTCGGGTGCGGCCGAGCAGGCTGCGGGCCAGTCGCCGCGCGGCCTCGTCGGGGGGCGCGACGCCGACGATCTCGTCTCCCTCCTTGAAGGCGTTGGCATGCCCGAGCAGCCGCGTGAAGAGGGACTGGTTCCAGCCCCCCGCCCCCCGCGTGACGTGGGCGATCAGATCCTCCTCGGCTGCCGCCGCGCGGCTCATGGCGATGGCCGGAGCGGCGGCGAGTCCGGCGACGAACCTGCGACGACTCACGACTGACATGCGGATCGCTTCCGGGATCTCGGCGGTTGCCAGACCCTCCGAGAGTACACGGCCTGGCGGGCGGTCCGCCAGGCCGCCGTCCGGTTAAGGACAGGGGCAACTCGATGGTGGCACCGACGCGATCCAGCCCTCGAGCGGATCGAGGTCGGCGGGCAGGCCGTAGCCGGGCGACAGCGCCGCATGCGCCGCCTGCAGCCCGCAGATCGCGGCGTCGAGGAGATCGCCCGCTCCATCGGCCGCGAGCTTCCGCCGCCAGGTCGCCGACAACTCGAGCCGCGGCTCGAGCCCGGCGGTGCCGGCGACGAGCGCGGCGAGAATCCGGCGGCGGTTGGCCGCGCGGGCGGGCGTCTGCATGGCTGAAGTGTCGCTTTTGTAGGACCCGCGGCAGACCTGCCGGGCCGTGAAGCCCGGATAGGCCTCGAGCGCGATCCGCGCGGTGCCCCTGCCCGGCCGGAGGCGGCGGGCAGTCGGCGGATGGTCGTGGGCCGGAAACGCGAGCCCGGCCGCGAGCATCCGACCGATGCCCGCGTGCATTATCCAGGCCACGAGCGGGTTGGCCCACCGCATCGCCGGGCTCGAGCCCGCGGGCTTGTCGGCCTTCCGCCACGCAAACTTGTCGCCCGGCGGCCGCGCGTCACACCAGCGGCGAAACCGGTCGCGGAGGTCGTGGCGGGGCAGGCTGCAATAGCGGGCCACGAGTTCCGGCCAGGCGACGGGCCAGCCCTCCGCGAGCACCAGCAGCCGCGGCTGGCCGAAGGGAAGGTCGAAGCCCGCGAGCCACGGGCCGGGCTCCCGCAGAAACGCCTCGAAGGCTGGGAAGGAGTCAAGTTCCCGGACCACCTCCAGGCGGTACACCGGCCGCTGGCTCCGTCCGCCGTGGCTCGCCAGGATTCCGACGGCCACCGTGATCGGCTTGCGGGGTCGCGGCGCCGATGTGAAGTCGACTCCAAAAACGGTGAGTTCCCGATGCTCTCCGCCGGCGCGGCGGCGGTCAGTCGATGACATTCGGCGGGGGCGGCGGTGCGGGCTTGGCGTTCGGATCGGGCGGCATGGGGGGCGCCTTCGTACCGATCGAGGCGCGTCCCAACGCAATCTGATCTTCGTCGTCCGCAAGGATACCTCGGGACACGCTTTCGCGTTGGTAGCGATCGAGGGTGCCCCTGGCCGGGGAATGGGACGCGGCCCGACCGTACACCCACCGCGGCCGCCAGCACTCGCAGCGCGGGTTTCCGACGGGCAGATCCCGATCGGTCCGCGTATCATGAGTCCACCGAGGCCCAGGGGCAGGAGCCCGCGTGGGGCCACGCCGGGCCACCCCTGCACGAGGCGATCGACCGATGGACAGCAAGCCCCTTTCGCGCTGGCGGATTCGGGTGGCGGTCGCGCTCACGGCCGGCGCCTGGGCCGTGGCCTTGCTGGGCACGGCCGCGATCGCCTCGGCGGCCGATCTGCCCTTCGTGCTCGACCTGCCGGGAGGCGGCCGGCTGCCCGGCGCGTTCGCCCCGGCCCCGTCCGGCTCCGAGCCGCGGGAGACGTTGCCGTGGCGAGCGCCCCAGTTCGCGGCGCCGCTCGAGTTTCGGCTCGACGGGATCGTGGGCATCCGTTCGACCGCCACGGCCGCCGCGGCCGCCGCCGACCCCGACATCTTCAGCTGCCGGCTCCGCGGTGGCGACAGCATCGACGGCCGGCTCCAGGAGATCGACGCGAAGGGAATCGTGATCGCGCCGCCAGACGGCGATCCGCTCACCATCTCCCGCGACGTGGCGACCGGCCTGGGCCGGCGGACGGCTGCCGCCGCCACGGGTTACATCGGCCCCGGCGGCCTGGCCGGCTGGGCGCAGGAGCCCGAATCGTCCTGGCGGGACGAGGCGGGGCGGATCGTCTCGGACCGGCCCAACGCCGCGGTGACCCGCGATGTCGCCGCCCCGGCCCGGGCCCGCTATGACATCGTGCTCTCCTGGCGGAAGCAGCCTGAGTTCGTGCTCGCCGTCGCGGCGGCGGACGGCAAGAACGTGGACCCGTTCCGACTCGAGATGCTCTCCGCCTCGGGGAAGGATCCGGTGCTCGTGCTCGTGCGTCACGAGCAGGCTGCGGGGATGCTCGAGCCGGTGCCGGTGCCGCAGGAAGAGCGGGGCCGCCTCCGCCTCACGCTGTTCGTCGATCAGAGCACGGGCCGCCTGGCCGCGGTCGTCGGCGGTGGCGAGCGACCGATCGACATCACGGTGGCCCCGACCGCCGGGCGGGCGGCCTCGCCGCGATTTCGCCTGCAACTCCGCGCGGGTGACATCTGCCTGGAGCGGATCCGCGTCTCCGAATGGAAGGCGGACGAGCCGCGGCTGGGAAACGCCGACACCACGCAGATCGGCCTCCGCGACGGCAGCGAGATCGAGGGGGAGATCGTGTCGCTCGATGGCGAGGGGAAACTCGTGGTGCGCTCCGCCGACGGCGAGCAGACGCGGCGGCTGGACGAACTCGAGAGCATCGCCTTCGCGGCCGCCGAGGACGAGGCCGAGCGGCCGGCAGGCGGGGCCGCAACCGGGCCGCAGGTGCGGCTCATGCGCCGCGGCGGCGGCGTGCTCACCGGCCAGATCATGGGGGTGGCCGACGACGGGGTCGTGATCGCGAGACCCGGCCTCGACCGCACGGTCACGGTGTCTTTTGCCGACCTGCACTCGCTCGTGAGCCTCGAGACGACGGAGCCGGGGCCGCTGCCCGGGCGGATTGGCACGCTGAAGCTGGACGACGCGGAACTTGCCGGCTGTCTGGTCGACGGCGTGGCTTGGGGGGGTGGGCTCGCCTGGCAACCGCAGGGCAGCGTGCTCGCCAGCCCTCTGGCGCCGAACGAAGGCGGAGTCACCGCCGTCGTCGAATACGTGGCGCCGCCGGCCATCGTCGAGGAGGCCGGCGGGGCGGTCGAAATCGGCGGCATCGGGGCCACCGTCAATCAGGACGAGGAAGGCTTCTTCGTGGTGGCGATGCTGAGCGAGGAGGGGGCCGCGGCGCGCGATGGCCGGATCGAGCCGGGCGACCGGATCCTGGCCGTGCAGCCGATCAAGGACGGCCCCTTCATGCCGACGAAGGGGCTCGAACTCACCACCGTGATGAACTTGATGCGGGGTCGCGTCGGCTCGACCGTCGGGCTGCGGCTCCAACAGCCTGGGGCCGAGGGTGAGCCGCGCGGCATCAATCTGGTGCGCGGGCTGATCTACGTCGCTGAGCGGGGGATGCTCGACCAGGCGCTGGCCGAGCATGCCCGGGTCGTGGCGGGGCAGGCGGGAGGCGGGGACCAGACCGGCCGGTTTCCCTCGCTGCTCGTGCTCCGCAGCGGCGACGTGGTGCCGGTCGCCCTGGAGCGGATCGACGCCGAGGGCGTCAGGCTGCGGTCGCCGGTCACCGCCGGCGCCGGCGAGGAGGTGGTGACGGTGGCGAACGGCCTCGTGCGGGCGATCGAGCTCGATCCGGCGGCCGGCAGGGCCCAGATCACCCCTGACCGGTTCCAGCGGCTCACGACCCTGCCGCGGTCGCAGCGGGACGATCCCCCCACCCACCTCCTGCGGCTGCGCACGCAGGACTACCTCCGCGGCCGGCTCGAGTCGCTCGACGAGGACGAGGTCGTGTTCAGCGTGCTCGATCAGAAGAAGCGGCTGCCCCGCGCGGCCGTGTCCCGGATCATCTGGCTGCACCCTGACGAGATCGACTTCGCCGCCTCCGGCGCGGCCGCTCCCGAGCGCGAGCCGGAACCGGATGCAGGCGGGGAGGGGGGGGCGAAGCCACAGGCCGAGTCGGCGGCCGGGGGTGTGCTCGTGCAGGGCGTGTCGCCACGGGGCCGGGCGACGCTCGTCGCGGAGCGGATGGAAGGCACGGCCATCATCGGCACGAGCCCGGCCTTCGGCGCGAGCCGGATCGACACCACCCGGATCGACAGGCTGCTCATCGGCCGCGCGGTCGGCAGTGGCGACGAGCCGTTGCCGTTCGACCAGTGGCGGCTGCGGCTGGCGCCGCTGCCCAGAGCGCTCCGCGACGAAGAGTGAGCCTGCGGGGCTACCGCTTCGGCGCGGTGGCGTAGGTCGGCAGGTGCCGCCAGGGCACCTCGAGGGCCAGCAGGTGGAGGGCGGTGACGTAGACCCGGCCGCCGTAGGGGCCCCAGCGGTCCGGTATCTTCCCGGTGGCGTCCCAGCTGCCGGCCAACGGGCCGGTGGTCCGCTGCTCGGGCTCGAGCGTGGCGACGAGGCGCGCATACCATTGCTGCCAGCCCGCGCCGCCCGTGTGGACGAGCGCCTGCGAGGCGTAGTACCAGAGGTAGGCGTCGCGGAGGTTGCGGGCGGCGGTGCCGTAGGTCGGCTCGAACTCGGCAAGCACCCTGCCGGCCGCGACGACGCCGGGATCATCGCTGGCGGCGCCCGTGTGCAGCCGCATCAGTGTGCCCACGGCCGTCATGCACGCGACCGAGAGGTCTGTCTGCCGCTGGTCGGCCTTGCGGGCGTTGTAGGCGTAGCGGGTCGGGTCGGAGGGCGAGGCTGAGGCGGCCAGGAGCGTCCGCACGCCGTCGAGGGCCGCGGGATCGGTCTTCACGCCGCCGAGGTCGCCGGCGCGGAGGGCCACGAGCATCCAGCCGCTCACCGAAAGATCGGCGTCGCTGCGGGGCGTGTAGCGCCAGCCGCCCAGCGTCGGATGGCGGCTCGCGGCGATGAACCAGCAGGCCTTCTCGGCAGCCGGCCTCACGAGTGGGTCGCCCGTCATGCCCACCGCCTCGCAGAGCGCGATCGAGGCGATCCCGTGGCTGTAGAGCCAGCTGCAGGAGTTGGAGAGCTCGTCGGTCGGCAGGAACAAGTCGCCATCAGGCTTCTGCACGGCGATCAGAAACTCGAGCCCGCGGCGGACGGCGTCGCGATACTTCCCCTCGAAGTGATCGTGGCCGGCGCCGAAGAAGGCCAACAGCGCCAGGCCCGTGGCCGCCGTGTCGCTGTCGAGTGTGGGCACGTCGGCCTCGGTCACGCCGGCAAACTCGGTCAGCCGCCAGCGGCCGTCGGCGAGTTGCGAGCGGGCCAGAAAGTCGAGGCCCCGATCCACCATCTGCCGGGCCTGGTCGAGCGTCGCCGGATCCTCGATGCCCCCCACCGACCGGCCGCCGGCCGGCGTGCGGCCGGCGAAGGCCGCGGCCACATCCCGCACCCGTCCGTCGCTCGGCAGGGCCGCGGCCGCGATCCGCTCCGGCGACCTCGATCCCGCGGCCCGCTCCGGCAGGCCGGCCCGCTGTCGGCCGCCCGCCCCGAGTGCGGCGATGTCGGCGGGCGAGACGGAGAGCCCCTCGCCGTCGCCTTCGGCCGCGTTCGCACCGCCGCCGGGAAGGCCGCGGGCCGCCGCGATCGCCGAGCGTCCGGCTGTTCCCCGTCGGCCACGGTCGAGAAGCGCGGGCCCGATTCGCTCCCCCTTGTCACCGGTGCCGCCCACCGCCGCGGCCCCCGCGGCCGGCGCGACCGTGGCGACGCTGCCGACATCGAGGGCGGCCGCGGAGCCGCCGCCCGTGTCACGGGCGAGCGGCCGCCGCGCCTCACCGACGCCAGCATCCTTTCCCGCCTCGCTGCCACCGGCGGCGCGACCGCCGCCGCGGACGCTGCCCACCGCCGCGATCGCGCTGCCGCCGGCGGGCGACGCGCCGATGGCCACCGCCGCGCCCGAGTCGCCCTCTGCCGCGGAGCCGGTCTGCCGGCCGCTCGCGAGCGCCGAGCCTCGCGGGCCGGTGCGACCACCGCCGGAGGAGGCGCGAGCGGTGGCGGCCGGCGCGAGTTGCCCGGTCCCGGCCGCGGCTGAGTCTGCCGCCACCGAGCCGGCCGCCGGCATCTCCACCTGCGTCGAGCCGGTGCCTACGGCGACGGTCGCCTGTTGGCGGGCGAGGCTGGAGCGGCCCGGGGCCGCGGCCGGGGAGCCGCCGGCGGTGCCGGCCTGCCGCGCGGAGCGGGCCACGGTCGCGGGTGGGGCGGGGGAGCCGGCGTCGATGCGGGGCGCGTCACCGGCCATGGCGGCGGCCGCCGAGGTG
>JBJTPO010000695.1:0-3360 GCA_046075145.1 Planctomycetota bacterium | reverse complement strand
GCCACGCCGTACGGAGACCGCGGGTAGAACGGCGTCGTCTCCTTCTGCGGCGTCTCCACCACCTTGCCGAACATCTCGGAGGAGGAGGCCTGGTAGAAGCGGATCTGCTCGCCCGTGTCGTCCTGCACGTCGCGGATCGCCTCCAAGAGCCGGAGCACGCCCACGGCCGTGGTATCGGCCGTGTAAGCAGGCTGGTCGAAGCTCACGCGGACATGGCTCTGGGCGGCGAGGTTGTAGACCTCGTGGGGTCGGATCTCACGGATCAGGCGGACCAGCCCATTGCCATCGGAGAGATCGCCGTAGTGGAGGTGGAGGCTCGGCGACTCGCCGAAGATCAGGTGCTCGATCCGCTCGGTGCCGAAGGTGCTGGAGCGGCGGCGGAGGCCATGGACCTCGTAACCCTTCTCGACGAGCAGTTCGGCGAGATACGAGCCATCCTGGCCGGTGACGCCGGTGATCAGAGCACGCTTAGGCATGGGGCCTCCCTGAGGAACGATCCGGGTGGAAATGATCCCGGTGGAACGATGCGACGAACGGGGCGACGGCGGGAGCCGCGGGGCCGATGGGGGCCAGGCCGCCGCCGAAGCGGGGGGACGTTAGCAGGAGGCCGCCGCCGCCGAAACCTCATTTTCCCCGGCTGTTTGCCCGAGGATCGACTCGTACACGCGGGCGTAACCGCGGGCCGTGGCGCCCCAGGAAAAGGTGGCCGCATGGGCCCGGGCGCGGGGAGCGAAGCCGGGGTCGGCGATGAAGGCCGCCATCCCCGACTCGTACACCGCGGCCATCGCGGCGGGATCGAAGGCATCGAAGTAGAAGCCGTGTTCGCCCGCGATCTCGGGCAGGCAGGTGGTGCGGGCCATGAACACCGGCCGCGCCGCCTGCATCGCCTCGAGCACCGGAAACCCGAAGCCTTCGGTCAGCGAAGGAAACAGAAACGCCTCGCAGTTCCCGTACAGCCACTGCCGGTCGGCGTCGCTGACCTCGCCCGGCAGGATCGCCCGCCCTTCGAGCCGCCGCCGCGACACCTCGCGGCCCAGAAACTCACCATAGGGGGTGGCCTTCTTGCCGGCGATCACCAGCCGCCGGCCGGGCAGCTTCTCCAAGAGGTCGAGCAGGACGTGGAAGTTTTTGTGCGCCAGGCAGTTGCCCACCGTGAGGATGAACGGGCCCGGCGGCAGCCAGGCCGGCCGGTTCGGGGCCGCGGCCGGCGGGGGCGTGAGCCCCAGCGGCACGACATGGATCGGTCGCCCTCCGAGTCGGAGGCGGTTGGTGACGTCGTCGGCGACGAACTGCGAGTCGGTCACCACGGCGTCGGCCCGGTCGATCTTGGTCTGAATGTCAGCCAGCTTGCGGGCGATCTTCCCCACCTGCTCGTCGTGTGGCGCCTCGTGCAGGAAGTTCAGGTCGTGGATCGTCAGCACCACCGGCACCCGGGGGTCGAGGGGCAGGTACTTCGACATCTGGTTGGTGACGTGCCAGAGGGCGACCCGCGGAGCCGGTAGAAACGGGCCCGCGAGCGGCCGGAGATACTGCCGCAGCGCTTCCTTCTTCCACGGGGCGACCGCGATCCGCTCAAATCCCCCGCCGGGGAAGTGGCGGTCGGCGCCCGCCGGCAGGAAGAAGACCGGCTCGAACCTCCCGGGCGCCACCTTGAGGAGTTCCTCACCAAGGTGCAACGAGAATCGCCCCAGGCCGCAATTGATGTGCCGCAGCTTCTCCAGGTCGACGACGATGCGGGGGAGGCTGGTGGGCATGGGGCGTCCGGGGCGGCGGGCACCATCTTCATGCTTGTCGCGTCGGCAGGACAAGCCGCCTCGGGCCGCGGGTGGTGGCCGACCGTTCCGGGCCGGGTGGCCGGCGATTGCCCGCCGCCGCGGCACGGCTTAGGCTATCACCCGTTCCGCAGCCCGCTGGAGATTCAGCGTGAGCCTTCGCCGGCCCGTCGCGGCGGCCGCCGAGTGACCTTCCAACCCGATTCCGTTCTTCTTCTGTTCTTTCTGGAGCACACGAGCCATGAGCCTGTTCAAGCAGTTTCGCGAGTTTGCCATGCGGGGCAACGTGATCGACCTGGCGGTGGGTGTGGTGATCGGGGCCGCGTTCGGCAAGATCATCAGCTCGCTGGTGGCCAACATCATCATGCCGCCGCTGAACCTGCTGACGAGCAAGTACGGCGTGAACTTCAACGACCTTGCGATCAAGATCAAGACCGAGGCCCCCAAGCTCAACCCCGACGGCACGATGGTGATGGTCGACGGGAAGCCCGAAATGGTGTTCCAGAACTACCCGATCCTCAATTACGGGCCGTTCATCCAGTCGGTGATCGACTTCCTACTCGTGGCGGTGGCCCTGTTCGCCGTGATCAAGATCCTCAACACGGCCAAGGCCCGGTTCGATGCCCAGAAGGCGGCCGAGCCGCCGGCGCCGCCGGAGGACGTCGTGCTGCTCCGCGAGATCCGCGACTCGCTGGCGAAGCGGTAACGGGGCAACCCCTCGCGGGTCATGTCAAGACAAGGACGGTGAGTGCCACGGCGGGCGGCTCGGTGGGGGGCAGGTGATCGTCACTTCATCTGCGGTGGCCGGATCGCGGAAGGTGATCCGCCAGGCGTGGAGGGCGATCGCCTCGGAATCGGCGTCGCCCAGAGGGCGGCCGCCGTAGAGCGTGTCGCCCACGACGGGCAGGCCCCGGCTCGCGGACTGCGCTCGCAGCTGGTGCATCCGGCCGGTGAGAGGCTCGAGTTCCACAAGCAGTGTCGCCGTGTCAGGCAGCGGCTGCGTGTCGCCCGCCGGGAGCACGCGGCCGATGGTCACGGCCTCGCGGCCATCGGCACTGCCCGCCGGGACGATCTCGGCCCGGGGCTCATCGGGGACCTTGCGGATCGTGTCACGCCACTCGAATGATCCGTCGCCGTGCGGTGTGTCGGTCGCCGCCGGCGCCACGACCGCCAGGTAGGTCTTCCGGATCTCGCGCCGCTCGAACTGCCGGGAGAGCTGCCGCGCCGCGCGGGGCGTGGTCGCCAGCAGGAGGACGCCGGAGACGGCCCGGTCGAGCCGGTGAGGCACGCCCAGGAAGCCACCGGGGTGCCGCCGATGGCCACCGCTGCGTGCCGAGGTGAACGCCGCGCCGAAGAGCCGCTCCCGCATGACCGACTCCACCGACGGGATGCCGGCCGGTGCCTGCGTGGCGAGCCCCGCCGGCTTGGCGACGGCCAGCACGCCGCCGGCGTCGTGGAGGATCGGGAGGTTCATCGCCGCGGGCTGGTGCCGCGCAGGCCGGCGATGGCGGCGAGCACGTCCCGCTCGTGCCCCTGGGGCTTGACCGAGGTGAAGGCCTTGGCGATCCGGCCGCCGGCGTCGATCACG
>JBJTPO010000694.1:0-1233 GCA_046075145.1 Planctomycetota bacterium | reverse complement strand
ATGCAGTTGATCACCGCCCGCGTCTCCGGGCAGGTGCGCACATGGCACGTGGTGGAAGGCAGCCGCGTCAAGGCGAACGATCCGCTGGTCGACCTCGAGGACAACGACCCCGACCTCGCGGCGCGGCTCGAGGCCCAACGGCAGTTTCTCGAGGAGCGGCTGATCGCGGCCCGGCAGGAGATGAACGAACTCGCCGCCGCCGCCAAGGCCCAGGAGTCGGCCCGCGACGCCGCCGTGAGGGCGGCCGAGGCCAATCGCGAAGCGGCCCGGCAGGTGATCCAGGTGGCCGAGCAGTCGAAGGCCAACGCCACCTTCGCCCGCGACTTCGAACTGAGCCGCTACGAAATGTTTGACGACCTGTTCACGAATCCGAAGTTCGGCGGGCTGGAGAGCAAACTCTCCCGCGACGAGGCGCGGATGCGGGCTGACCGGGCCGTCACCGACACCGACAAGGCCGACGCCGAGATCGCCCGGGCCCAGGCGGCCCTGCTCACCCAGGAGGCCCTGCTCGTCCAGGCCGACGCGACCGGGCTCTCCGCCATCGCGGTGGCAAAGAGCAACCTCCGCAAGGCGGAGCAGAATCTGTTCTCGGTCGAGCGGGAAATCCAGCAGATCGACAACAGTATCGAGCGGTTCAAGGCCCGACGCGTGGTCGCGCCCTGCGATGGCGTCGTGTTCCGGGTCGCGGCCAACGTGATCCAGGGCGGCATGTACGTCAAGGAGGGAGACGAGCTCTGCACGATCGTGCCCGACACTAGCGACCGCGTCGCGGAGCTCTTCCTCGACGGCGTCGATGCGCCGATCGTGCTGGCCTACGCCGATCGCCACGAGACCATGCCGCATGTGCGGCTCCAGTTCGAGGGCTGGCCGGCGGTGCAGTTCTCCGGCTGGCCCGAGTTGGCGATCGGCACCTTCGGGGGCAAGATCCGGCAGATCGACGCGGCCAGTGGCATGGCGGGGCAGTGTCGCATCCTCGTCGAGCCCGAAGTGATGGTCCAGGGTGACGAGTGGCCTGACTCCGAGTTCCTGCGGCAGGGCAACCAGGTCGTCGGCTGGGTGTTCTTGAACCGGGTCTCGCTCGGCTTCGAGATCTGGCGGCAGTTCAACGGCTTCCCGCCGGTCGTCGCGCCCGACGAACCGCTGCCGACCGGTATCGAGTCGGCGGACGTCGAGTCGAGCAACGGCAAGGCGAAGGGCGAAGCCGCCAAGACGAAGAGCAAATGATCACCGCGA
>JBJTPO010000693.1:0-7898 GCA_046075145.1 Planctomycetota bacterium | reverse complement strand
CCTTCGCGTCGCTCGCCGCCGACAAGCAGATGGACGAGGCAGAGGCTCCATTCTGGAAGGCGTCCCAGACCGACGCGGGACCGCCGGAAGTGATGGCGATCCTCGAGCGGCATGCCGCCACGCTCGACCTGCTCCGGCGGGCGACCGACAAGCCGAGCTGCCGGTTCGACCGCGACTGGTCGCGGCCATCGATCGACATGCTTCTGCCCGAGGTCCAGGAGATGCGTCGGGCCGCCCGGCTGCTCATGCTCTCCGCCCGGCGGGCAGCCGCCGACGGCGACTGTGAGCAGGCGCTCGCCGACGTCGTCCGCATCCATCGGCTGGGGATGCACGCGGCCAGCGAGCCGATCCTGATAAGTGGCCTCGTCGGGCAGGCGATCGACGCCGTCGCGCTTCAGACGCTGGCCGACGTACTGCCGCGGCTCGAGAAGAGCGACCTGCCGCTCCTCGACACGGACGCCATGCGCGACTTCGTGGAAACACCGGTCAAGTATCAGCGGGCCTTCCTTGGGGAGGAAGCCTTCGGCCTGGCCACGCTCGGCGATCTCGCCGACGGGGCGAAAGGCCTGAAGACTCTGGAAATCTTGCGGGCCGGGACCGACGAGTCGACACCGTTCGCGTTTGATAGCCCATTCTCGCTCCTCTACCGCTGCTTCATGATGCCGGCCGACATCGCCGGCTACCGGGACGTCATGCGGCGGTATCAGGCCGTCATCGGTTCCACGATTCAGCCCAAGCCGAAGTCCTACTCAACGATCCTGAAGGAAACCGCTGGGATCGAGGAGCATCTCAAGTTACGCCGGGCCGGAGTCTTAGCGTCTTTTTTGGCCCCGGCCTTGTCGAGCGTGATCAAGAGCCAGTTGAAGGCCGAGGCGCTCCACGACGTCACCGGGGTGCTCGTGGCCGCGACCCGCGCCCGGCTCGCGGGCAAGCCGCTCACCGACTCGCTCGTGCCGGAGGCCGTGCCCGCCCTGCCCGGCGACCCGTTCACGGCGGACAAACTGCTCGTGGCCAAGCGGACCGATGAAGGCTGGGTGGTGTATTCCGTCGGCCCCGACGGCGAGGACGACGGCGGCCCGGAGGCCCCCGGTGCCGACATGATCGAGGGCAACGACGACGTGGGCCTGCGGCTGGCCTTCTGATCAGCCACCCTCCCCCCAAGGTTGACGGAAACCCATAGCAGGCGTATGGTTTTCCATATGAAGACGACGCTTTCGATCAGCGACGCCACGATGCGGGCCGTGAAGCGGGAGGCGGCCCGCCGCGGCCAGACGATGTCGGAACTCGTGGAGTCGGCCCTGCGGCAGGCCCTCCGGCAGCCGCAGCCGACCGCGAAACTGCCTCCCTTGCCGGTCCACTCCAGCGGCGGTGCCAGCGTGGACATCGCCGATCGCAAGGCGCTCTACGACGCGATGGGGCGGTAGCGTGTTCGTCGTCGACACGAACGTGCTCGTCTATGCCGTTGATCGCGACGCGGCTGACCACGCCGCCTGCCGCGGCCTGCTCGAGCGGTGCCGGGCACAGGCGGAACCGTGGTATCTGACCTGGGGAATCGCCTACGAGTTCCTCCGGGTGACCACCCACCCCGCGATCTTCCGTCGCCCACTGGCGATGAAGGATGCCTGGGCTTTTCTCGAGGCCGTGTTCGCCTCACCGGGATTGGGCATGCTCCTCGAGACCGAACGGCATGCCCACGTCGCGGCCGAGGTGTTCGCCGAGACTTCGCAGCTCGGCGGCAACCTCGTCTTCGACGCCCATACCGCGATCCTGATGCGGGAAAATGGTGTCCGGGCGATCTCCACGTACGACAGTGACTTCAACCGCTTCGCCTTCATCGACGTGCTCGACCCCTCCACCGGCCAGCGGCGCACGTCGTCGCGACGGCGGGGCTGAGAGCAGCTCAGCGGAAATCGCCCGTCTTGTCCCGCCAGACGCAGTGGATGTGGTTGGCGGGATTGCCCTCGGCATCGGGCTGGACGTTCACGAACTCGACCACGAACGACGGGCCTTCCAGCCGGTACGAGTGGCCCTTGCCCGGCTCGCGGGCGCCGGCCCAGGCGAAGTGGATCTCGTCCCAGCCGTGGTGTACGAGCCCGGCCGCGGCCGGTGAGCCTCGCTCGATGAGCGAGAGCCGCTCGCCGGCCACCTGGGCCGGCATCGAGCCACAGTAGGTCTCGACGAGCCGGCGGACAAGCGACTGCTGATCGGCCGAGAGGTTCGCGAACGGGATGCCCGCGGGCGGGCCGGCCGGTGGCTGGGCCGCGCCGGCCGCGCGAATCTCGGCGGGGGCCTCGGCGGCGAGCACCGCCTGCTTCCGCTGGGGCTCGTCAAGCGACGTGACGAGTTCGAAGGCCAACGACTCCTCGGCGGCGAGCACGCGGCTCTTCGCCGCCGGCAGCCCCGGAAAGCTCGTCTTCACCTCGGCCGGGTTGGCCCCCATGAACTGCGGCGTCGAGTCGACGAGCACCCCGTCACGAACCGTGAAGTTGAGCGACAGGTGGTGCCCCTCGAACGACAGGCCCCACGTGCCCGTCGGACCGGGGGCGCCGAAGATCGTGACGAAATACCGCAGTGAGTCGCGGGTGTTCTTGGCCGCGGTACCCTCGAGCCGCCGCAGGAGTTCGTCGAGTTCCATGATCGCCACGGCCTTGCCGTAGCCCGCCTCAGACAGGGCCGACTTGAGCAGGGCATGCGCCTGATCACGCTGGAGCTTGGTCATATCGGTAAGCGGCAGGCCCTTGCGGATGGGCTTGGGCACGAAGTGCCAGACGGTGCGGCTGGCCGCCTCGAAGTCGATCGCCGCCCGAGCCCGCTGCACCTCGTCGAGCCCGGCCAGCCAAGCGGAGGCCGCCGCCGTCATGGAATCACCCGCCGTCACCAGGCGCACGGCGGCGGCGCCGGCGGTGAAAAGCAGGCCGAGGCCAAGGGCGATCGCGGCGGCGGCATGCTGGGCGTGGCGGTGGGTGGGCATGCGTGGCATGACGAACTCTCTCGGGCGGCTGAAGCAGGTCCGCGGCGACGGGCCACCGGCTGTTCAATCATGGACACGATCGGGGTCGCGGTCATGATGCGCCTGGTCCACGTGCACGTGAACGTTCAGCCGCGACTCAAAATACCGCTCCCACGCGGCGTCTGACACCCCCGCGCCGTCGAGGTACAGGTTCCGGAGCGTCTCCAGTCCGACCAGGGCGGCGAGCCCCTCGTCGCCGATCGGGACGTCGATCAAGTGCAGCGAGCTGAGCCCAGGCAGCGCGGCGATCGCACGGGCCACCTCGGGGCCACGGAGATTCGGCCCGCCGAGCCGCAGGCTCTTCAGGTTCGGCAGCGTCTCGAGCGCCGCGATCCCGACCGCCGTGCAGGCCGCCTGCGGCACGTTCAGGTCCTCGAGCGTGCGACACCGGCCAAGCGCCGCGAAGCCCACGTCCGAGAGCGGCGACCCGCGGAGCACGAGCCGCTCGATGTCGGCGAGCGACGCCAGGATCTCCGCCTCGGCGTCGCCGGCCACGCCGCGCTCGAGCACGAGCACCCGGAGGCCGGCAAGCCCGCGGAGTGTCTCCCAGTCGTCCGGGCGGAGCGGCGCGGTCGCCTCGATCCGCTCCGCCCGCCCCGCGCGGACGGCCCGCACCTGCTCGCTGAAGGAGGGAGGCGCGTCACCGGCGAGTTCTCGAACGGGCGGTGGCCCGCCGCAGCCCAGACACATGGCCATCGCCGCCGCCGAGAGCCCGAGCGGCAGCGGAAACGCCGCCGCCGTCAGCGGGCCGCATCGCCCCGCCCTCACGGGTCGAGCACCACCGCCACCGGCAATGAGTTGCCGAACGTCTTGAAATCCTTGAACGTCCAGGCCACCTGCTTGTCGGGCGTGACCTCGATGATCTGCGGGTTGCCGGGGCCGGCATGGCAGTTGACGACGAGCGTGTTGCCGCTGGGCAGCCGGCTGACCTGCGTCACCCAGGCGAGCGTGATCCCTGGGAGGTCGTTCTGGTCGAGCTGCCAGACGATCTCCTTCTCCGGCGTCACCTCGAGCACCGAGTGGCCGTTGCCCGTGCCGACGAGCGTGTTGCCGTTTTCAAGCCGCACCGCCGAGTAGGCCTGGTCGCCGAAGGCCTCGGGCCCGTGGCCCCCCTTCCGTGGCTTGTCGAACAGCGGCACGTCGAACTCCCAGACCACCTTGCCGGCAGCGTCATACTCGCGGACCATGCCGTCCTTCTCGTGGGCCACGAGGTAGGTACCGGCGGCGGTCTTGCGGGCGTTGCGGGTGTCGGAGTGCGTGGAGGGCGAATCGACCGTGAGCGGGATCTCCCGCACCACCGTACCCGCCCGATCCACCTCGATGATCCGGGCCGGGCCCGATTCGACAATCATCGTGCTGCCGTCGGGCAGCCGCTGGAAGGCGTGCACCTCGACGGGCCGGGCGGCGTTGCCGTTGCCCTTGGCGTCGTACTGCCAGACGGGCTTGCGGTCGGCGTCGAGTTCGACCACCCGCGTCCAGCCGTCCTGGTAGAGCAGGTGGCCGTCGGGCAGGAGGTGGAGGTCGTGGATCTGCCGGCAGGGGAGTTTCCATTCGACCCGGCCGTCGGGGCTGATCGCGGCGAGCGTCCTGGTCGAGTCGTCGGCCGCGATCACGCGACGCTGCCGGCCGGTCTGCGTGGCGGTGGGCGGCTCGTCGGCAGCGGCAGCGGTGGCGGCGGCGACGAGCAACGCGATGAACAACCTCATGCCAGCACCTCCTTGATCGGCTGGACGTGCTCCACGCCGACGAGCTTCTGATCCAGGCCGCCGAAGAAGTAGGCCAGCCGGTTGGGATCCAGGCCGAGCAGGTGCAGCGCCGTGGCGTGCAGGCTCTTCACGTGGAAGCCGGGCTTGTCGCCGTTGCCGTGGCCGGGGCCGGGCGAGATCGCGGCCGAGCCGAGTTCGTCGGTCTCGCCCACGCTCACGCCCCCCTTGATGCCGCCGCCGGCCATCCACATCGTGAACCCGAAGGAGTTGTGGTCGCGGCCGGTGCCCTCGGCGTATTCGGCCGTCGGCTGGCGGCCGAACTCGCCCCCCCAGATCACGAGCGTCTCGTCCAACAGGCCGCGGCGGTCGAGGTCCTCGAGCAACGCCGCCACCGGCTGGTCGGTGTTGCCGGCGTGGAAATTGTGGTTCTTTTCCAAGTCTCCGTGGGCGTCCCAGTTGTCGTCGTTGTGGGCGCCGCCGGAATAGAGCTGGATGAACCGCACGCCCCGCTCGACGAGCCTGCGCGCCAGCAGGCAGCGGCGGCCGAAGTCGGCCGTGCGGGGATTCTCCAGGCCGTAGAGCGACTTGGTCTCCTCGGTCTCGCTCGCCAGATCGACCGCCTCCGGGGCGTGCTCCTGCATCTTCCAGGCGAGTTCGTAGGAGGCGATCCGCGCGGCGAGTTCGCTGTTGTCGCCACGGGAGAGCAGGTGTGCCGTGTTGGCGTCCCGCAGGGCGTCGAGCATCGCCCGCTGGGCCTCGAGCGGCATGTCGTCGGGCGGTGCCAGGTCGAGGATCGGCGCGCCCTTGCTCCTGAGGATCGTGCCCTGGTAGGTGGCCGGCATGTAGCCGCTCGACCAGTTCTTGGCGCCCGAGATCGGGCCGCCAGTCGGGTCGAGCATCACCACGAAACCCGGCAGGTTGTCGTTGACGCTGCCCAGACCGTAGTTGACCCATGAGCCCAAGCAGGGCGCGCCCGACTGGATCTTGCCGGAGTTCATCTGCAGCATCGCCGAGCCGTGGATCGGCGAGTCGGCCGTCATCGAGTGGAGAAAGGCGATCTTGTCGACGTGGCGGGCCACGTTCGGAAACAGGTCGCTGACCCACTTGCCACACTGGCCGTATTGCTTGAACTTCCATTTGGGGCCCACGACCCGGCCCTGGCTCTTCTCGCCGCCGCGGCCCTTCGTCTTGACGGGAATCGTCTTGCCGTCGAGCGGGTAGAGCCCGGGCTTGTAGTCGAAGGTGTCCACGTGGCTCGGGCCGCCATACATGAAGAGGAAGATCACGCTCTTCGCCTTCGGCTCGAACATCGGCGGCTTCGCGGCGAGCGGATTGGCGAAGGGCACGCCGGTGGCACCGCGGGCCTGGCGGGCAAGGAAGCCCTGGTCGAGCAGGCCGGAGAGGGCCAAGCCCGTGAACGAGGCCCCGGCCTCCCAGAAAAACTCGCGGCGGGTGCGGCGGCAGAAGGCACCGCGGCGGCCGGCTGACTGCTGATCACCCATGGCAGGTCTCCGGGTCAGTCGAGGTAGGCGAACTCGTTGAGGTTCAGCACCATCAGGCAGTAGAGCTCGAGGGCCCGGCCCGGACCGACGCCGTCCTTGGCATCGAGCGCGTCGAAGAGGGCCACGCCCCGCTCGACCTCGGCATCGGTCGCCGACCGCACGAGCGCGAGCTCCAGCGCGCGGCGGACCATGGCCGCCGTCTGGTCGGCGTTGGTGCCGCCCGCCTCCCACCGCACCCGCTCGGCGAACACCCGCGCCTGGGCGTGGAGGAAGTCACCGTTCATCATCCCCAGGGCTTGGGTGGGCTGCGTCGTGGTGAACCGCACCGGGCAGGAGGTGTCGGGGTCGGCCAGGTCGAAATCGGCCAGGACCGGCGTCAGGAGCGACCGCTTGACGTGGATGTAGACACTGCGACGGGCCTGCTCCTCGGGCGAGGAGTCGCCCCAGCCTTTGCCGGGCACCGACTGCGTGGCCAGAACGGCCTGCGGCATCGCGGGATAGATGCTCGGCCCGAACATCTTCGGGTTGAACGCGCCGCTGGCGACGTGGATCGAGTCGCGGATCTCCTCGGCGGCAAGCCGCCGCATGTCGAACCGCCAGTGCGAATCATTGAGCGGATCCTTCGCCAGCGACGTTTCCTCGGCGGTCGAGGAGGCCCGATAGGCCCGCGACATGAGGATCGTCTTGTGAATGGGCTTGAGCCGCCATCCGCCCGCCACCAGTTCCGCCGCCAGCCAGTCGAGCAGCTCCCGGTGGGTCGGCGGATCGCCCATCAGCCCAAAGTTGTTGGGGCTGCGAACGATGCCGCGGCCGAAGTGATACTGCCAGATCCGATTGGCGAGCACGCGGCCCGAGAGCGGATTGCTCGAAGACGTGATCCAGTTGGCCAGCGCCGTCCGGCGGCCCGAGGAGCGGCCCGAGGCGGGCGGCGTGATCGTGGCCGCCGGGGGCTCGAGGATCCCGGGGAAGGCCGGCTCCACGCGGTTCTCCGGCTTCGCCTCCGCGTGGGGATTCCCGCGAAAGAAGACGAAGGTCTCCGGCGGCTTCGGCCCGTGCTCACTGACCACGAGCGCCATCTCGTCCGGCACCTTCTCCCGCTTCAGCCGCTCGAGTTCCTCGAGCCTGGTTGTGTAATCCTTCATCACCTCGGGCCCGAGCAGCCGCGGGCCATCGGCCCGGATCGCCTTGACGAGGTCAGCCGCCCCCTCCCCCTTGGGCCCCGCCGAGAGCCGCCGCGACGCGACGCCCGGGCCCGACCAGCTCACCGAGAGCCCCTTGCCGTGGAGCCCCTGGAAGTAGTCCAGGCGGATCGGCCGGCGACCGGCGGCCAGCCGCACGGTGGCCGTTCGCGGACTGCCCTCGCCGTGAAGCCCGTCGTATTCCAGCACCACGCGGCCGTCGATCATGAGCCGCGAGCCGTCGTCAGAGTCGAGCGTGAACGTGTAGTCGCCATCGGCGGGCACCTTGAGGAAGCCCGCGAACACGTAGCCGAAGTCGTCGGGCCGCAGCGAGGGGGCCGCGTTGATGTCGAACAGGTTGCCGGGCAGCGGCCCCTCGTCCTCGTACTTGAGCTCGTCAAAGTTCGGCAGGCTGCGCCACGAGTCGCGATAGAACCTGAACGACAGGTCGTCGAGGTCGCCGCCGACGGCGGCGACTGCGGCCGAATCCTGCTCGAGCGCC
>JBJTPO010000692.1:0-1312 GCA_046075145.1 Planctomycetota bacterium | reverse complement strand
CCGCAAACAAACTTAAATGCTGATGAAACTCATGCAAAACACAAAGAATGCTGTGCATCACACTTCATCATATGCTCATCAGAGTTCATCGCAACGCAACATATTTTATCTTCGACCGGCGGCCGGACGCCACCGAGCGGCTGGTGGCCTTCGCCGAAACCTTCAAGGCCCGCGACCCGGCCGAGGTGGCCGCCGCCGACACCTGGCGGAATCGCGGCGTCGAGGAGCGGCTGGCCCACGCGCTCATCAAGGGCATCGCCGACCACGTCGAACAGGACGTCGAGGAGGCCCGCCAGCAGTACGCCACCAGCATCGAGATCATCGAGGGGCCGCTGATGCAGGGGATGCAGACGGTCGGCGACCTGTTCGGCGAGGGGAAGATGTTTCTCCCCCAGGTCGTGAAGAGCGCCCGCGTCATGAAGCGGGCCGTGGCCTACCTGCTGCCCTTCATGGAGGCCGAGAAGGCGGCCGCCGGAACGGCCGGCCAGTCGCGGGGCCGGGTGCTGATGGCGACGGTCAAGGGAGACGTGCACGACATCGGCAAGAACATCGTGGGCGTGGTGCTCGGCTGCAACGGCTACGAGGTGATCGATCTCGGCGTGATGGTGCCTTGCAACAAGATCCTGGAGGAGGCGGTCCGCCACGAGGTGGACGTGGTCGGCCTGTCGGGCTTGATCACGCCGAGCCTCGAGGAGATGGTGCAGGTGGCCAAGGAGTTCGAGCACGCGAAGCTCGCGATGCCGATCCTGATCGGGGGCGCCACCACCTCCGCCCGGCACACGGCCGTGAAGATCGCCCCCTGCTATTCGCAGGACGTGATCCACGTTCCCGACGCCTCGCGGGCCGCGGGCGTGGTCGAGAAGCTCGTCAACCCGGCGCTGCGGCCGGAGTTCTCCCGGGCCAACCGGGCCGCCCAGGCCCGCGACGTCGAGAACTTCAAGGCCCGGCAGACGACGAAGCTCGTGCCCTACGCCCAGGCCTGCGACAACCGCTGGACGACCGATTGGTCCACCGCGGAGATCGCGACGCCCGAGTTCCTCGGCACGCGGGTGCTGGAGAACGTGCCGCTCGCGGAACTCATCCCGTTCATCGACTGGTCGCCGTTCTTCATGTCGTGGGAACTCAAGGGGAAGTATCCGGCGATCTTCGCCGACCCGGTCGTGGGGGAAGAGGCCAGGAAGCTCCACCGCGACGCCCTGGCGATGCTCGACGAGGTGGCGCGGGAGGGCACGCTCGTGGCCAAGGGCGTGTATGGCTTCTTCGCCGCCAACACCGAGGGCGACGACATCGTGCTCTACACCGATGAGACGCG
>JBJTPO010000691.1:0-4786 GCA_046075145.1 Planctomycetota bacterium | reverse complement strand
GCCACGTCGGCCCGCCAGAGGGCCACGTCATCGGCCAGCCGGTGGCTCGCATGGTCCTTGGCGAACCGCTCGAGCACGGGCGCCGCCTCGGCAAACTTCTTCT
The DNA here is from genome assembly GCA_046075145.1 of Planctomycetota bacterium. Lineage (GTDB taxonomy): Bacteria > Planctomycetota > Planctomycetia > Pirellulales > UBA1268 > QWPN01. The sequence goes on along the minus strand of JBJTPO010000691.1, from coordinate 4,683 downwards.
GCTCGGCCAGGCCGACGCCCAGCGCATAGAGCACGTCGGGCGTCTTCGCGGCCCTGGGATGGTCGCGGAGGAACGCCTGCCAAACGGCGATCGCCTCGTCGCGGCGGCCGGCCTGCCAGAGCGCCTCGCCGGTGAGATGCGCCGCCTCGGCCGCCTGCGGGTGGGCGGGGCTCGCGGTGGTGAATTCGCGGAGGGCGGCGGCGGCGGCGGCGAAGGCCTGCGGGTCGGGCTTCTTCTGGGCCGCGCGGTAGAGGCCGCGGCCGAGGTCGAGGCGGGCGAGCGCGAGCGTCTCGGCATCGGCCTTGCTCGCGATCACGTCGCGGAGCGTCCGCTCGGCGGCGGCCCAGTCGTTCTGCTTGAGCTGGCAGATCGCGAGGTAGTAGCGGCCCTTGAGGGCCAGCGGGTCGGCGGGGTGAGCCTTCACCAGCGCGGCCCATTCCTCGGCGGCCAGTTCCCAGGCCTCGCGGTTTTGCAGCGCCGCGGCGGAGGCGTAGGCAGCCCGGGCGGCGTCGCTCGACTCGGCTGCTGTGGCCGCCACGGCGCCCACGCTCACAAGTCCGAGCCACGCGATGAGCGGCAACACGCGAATCATGGCTGCAGGCGTCGCCGGGGCGGAGAAGGGGGCGAGGGATCGTGACCCCCCGGGGGCCATCATCAAGCCTTCCGCCGAGTCTACCTTCCCGAGTCGGCCAAACAACGTTTTCACGGCCGGCCGGGTGGGGCCATAGACTGCTCGCATACGTCGGCGACCAGTCTCTGGGCGGCTTCTCGATGACGACACGGCAGCAACGCCGCGGCGTTTCGTTGATCGATCTGGTGGCGGTGACGGCGTGCGTGGTCATGCTCGTGAGCATCGTGCTCGTGGCGACGCAATCGACGCGGGAGGTCGCCCGCCGAACCTTCTGTGCGAGCAATCTCCGGCAGCTCGGGCTCGGGTTGCTGGCCCACCATGACGCGAAGCAATCGCTACCGCCCTCCAGCGGAGGGCCTGACAGCACGTGCAGCTGGATGACGGGGTCGCCTCCTGCCCTCAAGCCTCATCCGGGGCCGGGGTTCGGTCGGGCGAGTGGATTCGTGATGCTCCTGCCGTTCATCGACCAGGTTGCCATCTATCAGGCCATCGAGGCAGCCGGCTGGCCCGCGATCGACGACCCGCTGTACCGGTCGTTTCGGATCGGGGCGTTGCTCTGCCCCTCCGATCCGGCGAGCCGTCAGCACAGCTATCTGTTTTCGATCGGCGACCGCACCGCGGGCTTGATGCCGGCCGGCGGCCCGCCGGCGCCGGTGAACGGCGGGTTTCAGGCAGGCCTGCGCGGCCTGTTCGGCCTGCATAGCAGCGTGCGGCTGGCCTCGGTCCGGGACGGGCTCAGCTCCACGATCGCGATGTCGGAGAGCGTGACGCCCACCGGCCTCGGCCGGGTGGTGCCGCCGACGGAGGTGGTCGATGGTGTGACCTACGTGCTCTCCGGGGATGAAGCGGTCGTCAACGAGCGGTTCGCGATGGCCTACGGCTGCGCCGGCAGCCCGGCCGGCGTCAGTGTTCCGTTGGGATGTCTCGCCAGCTTCGACGGAGCGCGGTTTCGGGAGGGTGCGGTGCTGATGCCGAGGAATCGCGGGCCCGGTTGGGCCTGGGCGGATGGCCGGCCGTCGTACATCAGTTTCGCGACGGTGCTGCCACCCAACGGGCCCCGCTGCGGCCACTTTTCCGCGGCCGGCGTGCTGACGGCTCAGAGTCGGCACATTGGCGGCGTCATGGGGCTGATGGCCGACGGCGCCGTCCGGTTCGTGGCGGACCACATCGACTCAGGCGACCGCCAACCTGCCGTGACCCGCTGCCCGCGCGGCTCCGCACCCTGCCGCCCTCGCCTTTCGGCGGAGCTTTGGCTTCAGGCGGCCCGGTAGATGCAAATGCCCACGCGGTCGATGTGCTGCCGCAGGCCGTCGTGGGTGATCCGGGCGATGGGCTGGACCTCGAAGCGGTAGGGAAGCGGAAGTTCATCCAACTCGCTTGCGATCGCCTCCGCCTCGAGCGCGGTGACGGCGCCCGTGACCGCCAGATCGACATCGGATCGGGGCGTGTGCGTGCCCTTGGCCCGGGATCCGAACAGAATCACGGATGACACCTGCGGGTGCCGCCCGAAGACCCCTCGGACGAGCGCAAGCTCCTCGGCGGCAAGCGGGGGGCGGGTCATCCGGTCCTTCGGTCCGCGAGGAAGTCGTGTACCTGCAGCAGAGCCGTGAGATAACGAGCGTGGATCGCCGCGACGGCCTCCTCGAAGTTGGCCGGGTCATACGTATGCGAAAGCAGGTTGCGGTGATCGATCATCGCGATCCAGGTTCCACCGTCTTGGAGAATCCTCGCGGCAAACGCATCCTTGACGACCTGCCGCGGCGTGAGTGCCGTGAGCACGACACCGCTCTCCTCGAGATAGTCTTTGAGGGTTTTCCAGGCGAGCTCCAGCGTGTACTCGAAACGCTGGACAACCCCCTCCTTCTCGAGTTGGTTCAGCACGCTGGGCCCGCGGGCGAGGGCTTCCCGCAGCAGCGACAGCGCGCGATCGAAGCTCTCGAATCGCTGTTGCCAGCGGATATCCGGATCTTGGCTCATGTTTTCATGCGATCCGGCACGCCGCTGGCTTCATAACGGCCTCACCGACGAGGATCTTATTGTCGCTGCGAAGTTTACCATGCTGAGATGCGGAGATGCAGGCGTCTGGGCCGGCAGCGCCCCGCCAACGCGGAGCGCAATCGCCTGAGATTGGCCGCCGCGGGGTGGATCTTCCTCCGCTCCCCGAGGCGGCACGCTACTATTTGCGATGATGCAGAACGGTCGGCCGGCAGGCGTTCAGGTCGCGTCTTTCGTGAACCGGCAAAGGCGATCCCAGGGGCCGGTGGGAAGCATGAGACCATTCAGGATGCAACTCGTGGCGGGAGTGCTGCTCGTCGCTGGGGCGTGCGGCGGATTCTCGGTGGCTTTTGCCGCTGAACGCGGGCTCGCCGAACTGCTCGCCGCCGAGGATGTCTCCGCGCTCGCCGCGGCCGTGGCGAGCGAAGGCGACCCGGCCCTCGGCGCGAACGTGTTTCACGCGCGGCAACTGGCTTGCACGCAGTGCCACGCGGTGGGCGAGGGCCGGTCGCCGCTCGGGCCCAATCTGGCCGCCATGCCCGAGGGCGTGTCTCGCGAACAGCTCGTGGCGCACCTGATCGCCGCGGTGCTCGACCCCTCGGCGGTGGTGCGGCCGGCCTACCGCGGCCTGACCGTCGTGACCGACGAGGGCAAGAGCCTCACCGGGCTCGTCGCCCGCGAGACGGCCGAGGAACTCATGCTGTTTGACGCGGCCGCCGGCGGCCGGGAGATCGTGATTCCGACCGCGGCGATCGAGGAGCGGGTGCCGGCGACCGTGTCGTTGATGCCGGCCGGCCTCGCCAACCTGCTGGCCGATCGGCAGCAGTTTTTGGATCTTGTGGCCTACCTGACCGCCGTCACGGAGGGAGGGCCGGCCCGCGCGGCCGAACTCGCCCCGGATCCGCTCCTGCTCGCTGCGCAGGCGCCCGCGGCCTACGAGACCGAGATCGACCACGCGGCCTTCATCAGCGAGTGGAGCGACCCCGCGAAGTCGCAGGCCGCGCTCGAGCGGGGCGAGCAGATCTTCAGCCGCGTCTGCGCCAACTGTCATGGCACGCTCGACGCGGCGGGCTCGCTGCCGACGGCCCCGCGATTCGCCGAGGGCGTGTTCAAGGCGGGCAGCGATCCCTACGCGATCTACCGCACGCTCACCTATGGCAACGGCATGATGGTCGCCCAGCCGTGGATGGTGCCGAGTCAGAAGTACGACGTGATCCATTACCTGCGGGAGACATTCCTCAAGGAGCCCAATCCGCGGTGGTACACGGCGGTCACACCGGCCTACCTCGCCTCGCTCCCGGCCGGCACGAGCCGCGGGCCAGAGCCGTCGCAGATCGAGCCCTGGCGGCTGCACGACTACGGACCGTTCCTCGCCGGCACGTTCGAGGTGGATGGGGTCGACACGATCGCGCGGAAGGGGCTGGCGGTGCGTCTCGACGACGGGCCCGGCGGCGTGGGCCGCGGCCATGCCTGGGTGCTCTACGAACTCGACACGCTGCGGGCCGCCGCCTTCTGGACCGGCGAGCGATTCATCGACTGGGCCGGCATCAACTTTGACGGGCGGCACGGGGCCCATCCGCGCGTGGCGGGGGACGTCCAGGCCGCGGTGGCCACCATGCCCGGCTGGGCGGAGCCGGACACGGGGTCGTTTGCCGATCCGCGGCCGCTCGGGCGGGATCGGCGGCCCTACGGCCCGCTTCCGCGGACGCACCTGCGGTTGCTGGCGGTCCACCATGTGAGCCGCGGCGGCACCGCGGCCGAGCCCAGGAGCGGCGTCGTGCTCGACTATCGGGTCGGTGACACGCCGGTCCGAGAGACGCCGTCACTGGGGCGGCCGCTCACGATCGGCGACACGCAGCGGCCCGTGCTCGTGCGGGCGTTCTCGCTCGGTCCGCGGTCCCGAGGCCTCGAGGTGCGGCTCGCGGCGGAGCCGGCGGCCGCGGCGATCGTCGGTGCCGCGGCCACCACCGGGACGGGCGTTCCGCGGATCGTCGCACGCGAGGGTCACGTCGATCTGGTGATTCCGGCGGGCGACGGGCCGCTCGACGTGGCGGTGG
>JBJTPO010000690.1:0-2365 GCA_046075145.1 Planctomycetota bacterium | reverse complement strand
TCTACCTGCCCGACCGGGTGATCCCGATGATCCCCGAGATCGTCTCCAACAATCTGGCGAGCCTCCAGCCGCACAAGGTCCGCTACGCCAAGACCTGCTGGATCGAGTTCACGCCCGACGGCGTGCCCGTGCACTCGGCCGTCGAGCCCTCGGCGATCACGAGCTGCCGGCGGTTCACCTACGAGGAGGTGGACGTCTTCCTCGGCGACCCTCAGACCCCCACGGTCGAGATGACGCCCGAGGTGCGGGCCCTGCTCGGCCGGATGCGGGACCTGGCTCGGATCCTCCGCAGCCGGCGGACGGCCCGCGGCTCGCTCCAGCTCGAGATGCCGGAGGTGAAGATCGACCTCGATCGCGACGGCCGCGTGACGGGCGCCCACGTGGTCGAGAACACGGAGAGCCACCAGATCATCGAGGAGTTCATGCTCGCGGCCAACGAGGCCGTGGCCGGGGCGCTGGCCGCGGCCGGGGCGGGCTTCCTCCGGCGAATTCATCCTGCCCCCGACATGCGGAAGCTCCGCCAGCTGACGGAGTTCGCCACCGAACTGGGCTTCGAGGTCGATTCGCTCGAGAGCCGATTCGAGCTGCAGCGGCTGCTCGACATGGCCCGCGGCCGGCCGGAGGAGCATGCCGTCCACTATGCCGTGCTCCGGAGCCTGACGCGGGCCGCCTATGGTCCGCAGGAAGACGGTCACTTCGCCCTGGCGAGCGACTGCTACTGCCACTTCACCTCCCCGATCCGCCGCTACCCCGACCTTACGATCCACCGCGCGCTGGAAGCACTGGCCAAGGGCAAGCGGCCGCCGGCCGACGGCTTGCTCCAGCTCGGCCAAGACTGCTCGGATCTGGAGCGGCGGGCCGAAGCGGCCGAGCGGGAGCTCGTCAAACTGAAACTGCTGCTCTTCCTCTCGTCGCGGATCGGCGAAGAAATGGATGCGGTGGTCACGGGCGTGGAGGCCTTCGGGATCTTCGTGCAGGGCCTGGCGCTACCCGCGGAGGGGCTCGTGCCGCTCGACTCGCTCCCGGACGACAGCTACCGCTACGACCGCGCGAGCCACACGCTCTCGGGCCGCCGCGCCGGGCAGAGCTACCGGCTCGGCGACCGCGTCCGCGTGGCGGTGGATCGGGTCGATCTCGACCGCCGCGAGCTCAACTTCCGGCTCGTGGACGGCCACGTCCGCCGCAGCAAGCGGCCCGCCAAATCGGCCCGCCCGCCGGGCAAGCACCGTGGCCGCGGACAGGCCGCAGGCCAGCGGCCCCGCGCGGCCAAAGGCGGGCGCAAACGCTCCCGCCGGCTCTAGCGAGCCACGCGTCTGTCGTCCGCCAGATCGGCCCGTCGCAACGGCCCGCGGCCGCAGCGATCAGCCACCGGAAACCTCGGGGTGATAAACTTCGAGTGCAGGTCGGCTGATCCCCTCTCCGCGGCGGCACGATGACGAGATTCACGATCGACGACCGGCACATGACCGCGGCCGTCGCCGCCCTGCTGCGGTGCGACGCCGTGCAGTCCGCCTATCTGCTCGGGTCTGCCGCGACGAATCGCCTGCGTGAAGACAGCGACGTGGATCTGGCGATCCTGCCGCGCCGTCGCACGGGACTCTCGGTCGAGCAGCGGTTCTCGCTCGCCGGGGAGCTGGCCACGATCTTCGGCCGGCCGGTCGATCTCGGATTACTCTCGACGGCGAATGTCGTCTACGCCAAGGAAGCGGTCACGACGGGCCGACTTCTCTGCGAGCGCGACCGGACCGAGACCGCCCGGTTTGCGATGCTCGCCTTGTCGATGTATGCCTCGCTGCAGGAGGCGCGGCGGGAGGTGCTCCGGGCCTACGCAGCCTGACGACATCCTGCTCAACAAAGCGGCGATCATCGAGCGCTGCGTGCGGCGGATGCTGGAGGAGTCGCGGGCCTGCCCCCGGCTTGACGACTTCACGCATGTCGATGCCTTGACGCTCAACATCGAGCGGGCCTGCCAGGCGGCGATCGACATGGCGATGCACGTGGTCGCCGAGCGTCATCTGGGCGTGCCCCAGAGCACGGCCGACGCCTTTCTGCTGCTCGAACGAGCGGGGCTGATCGGCGGTCCGCTGGCCTCGGCCCTGTGCGGAATGGTCGGATTTCGCAACGTGGCCGTTTATCAGTACGAGGATCTCGACATGAGCGTCCTCCATTGGATCGTGGAGTCGGGCTACCGCGACTGGATCAGGCTGGGCGAAGCGCTCGGGGTGTCGATCCGCCCCTGACCCGCTGCTCGATCGAGGCAGCATGCTGCCCTGGGCCAGTGCCGGCCCGCACACCCGCGATGCCTCACGGGGCCCGCCTGATCGGCATCCGCGGTGGGGCGGTGGCCCACATCAGGTCGATCTCG
>JBJTPO010000689.1:0-2145 GCA_046075145.1 Planctomycetota bacterium | reverse complement strand
GTCCATTGGAGCCGGCCACCGGCGTGGACCACCGCCTTCTGGCGGGCGAAGTGCCAGACTCCGGTGTTCCAGTTTTGCAGGTTGACCATCCGGAGGAAGGCCCGCCGGCCGACCACGATCTCGGTGCCACCACAGTGGAAGCCGCCGGATGAGCCGGCCTCGCCGCCGCCGGCGGTTTCGGTGAGCAGCGTGGCCTCCGCGCCGTCGCCGAGCACGACCAGCACGTGCGATGTGTCCACGCCGCCGGGCGAGATGGCCGACATCACATGCAAGGGTTCGGCGACCTTCACGCCCGCCGGCACATAGAGCACGGCGCTCGCGCGGTGGAAGGCCGCGTGGAGGGCGGCGAACCAGTCGCTGCGGGCGTCGATCACGGAAAACCAGTGCGGCTTGAGTTCGGCTTCGAGGTCGGCGAGCACCGCCTCGGCCGACCCGAACCGCACGCCCCGGGCGGCGAGGGAGGGGGCGAGTTCGTCCCGGACGACGTGGCCGTCGAGTGAGGCGAACCGGCCCGCGATCCCGGGGACTGGCCCGTTTTGCGGAGCAAAAGGTGTCTGTCCCCGTTTGCTCAAGCCCTCTTCAGCAAAGCCCTCGGCGGCCGGTTCGCCCGCGGCGATCGCCGCCGCGAGCAGGCCCTCGGGAACCACCCGGGCGGCCGGCTTGGCGGCGAGGCCCCAGGCCGCCGGCTTGAACATCCGGAGATCCGTCCGCATCCAGTTCTCGCTCTTGCGGTCGGGCAGCGCGAGCGACTCGAACGCGGCGAATGCCCCGCGCCGCCGGTCGGCCACCCAGCCGGCCGCGGCCTGCTCCGCGACCAGCGCGTCGAGGCCGGCGCGGTCGAACCGCGCCTGGACGGGGGAAGGGGGCGTGGCGGTGGCGGGGGGCATCGGTCGCTCCGGGGCTTCGGCGGGGATGTCGCTCGTGGTCGGCCGCTAGCCGACCGAGCCTTCCATCTGCAACTGGATCAGCTTGTTCATTTCGACGGCGTACTCCATCGGCAGCTCCTTGACGAGCGGCTCGATGAATCCGCCCACGATCATGGCGCTGGCCTCGGCCTCGGTGAGACCGCGGCTCATGAGATAGAACAGCTGCTCCTCGCCGATCTTCGACACGCTCGCCTCGTGGCCGATCGAGACGTCCTGTTCCTCGATCTCGATGTAGGGGTAGGTATCGCTGCGGCTCTTGTCGTCGAGGATCAGGGCGTCGCAGACCACGCTCGACTTGCTCTTCTTGGCCCCGGGCTCGACCTTGACCAGGCCGCGGTAACTGGCCCGGCCCCCGTTCTTCGAGATGCTCTTGGAGACGATCCGGCCGCTGGTGTGGGGCGCGGCGTGCACGATCTTGGCCCCGGCGTCCTGATGCTGGCCCGCGGAGGCGAAGGCGATCGAGAGGATCTCGCCTCGGGCTCCTGGTTCCATCAGATAGACCGCCGGATATTTCATCGTCAGCTGGCTGCCGAGGTTGCCGTCGATCCACTCCATCAATGCGTCCTGGTAGGCCATGGCCCGCTTGGTGACGAGGTTGTAGATGTTGTTGGCCCAGTTCTGGATCGTGGTGTAGCGGCAGCGGCCCTGCTTCTTGACGACGATCTCGACCACGGCCGAGTGGAGGCTCTCGGAGGAATACATCGGGGCCGTGCAGCCCTCGACGTAGTGAACCTGGGCCCCCTCGTCGACGATGATCAGCGTCCGCTCGAACTGACCCATGTTCTCGGAATTGATCCGGAAGTAGGCCTGCAGCGGGAATTCAATCTTCACCCCCTTGGGGACGTAGATGAACGAGCCCCCCGACCAGACGGCTGAATTCAACGCGGCGAACTTGTTGTCGGCGGGGGGAATGACGGTGCCGAAGTACTGCCGGAACAGTTCCGGATGGTCACGCAGGGCCGAGTCGGTATCGGTGAAGATAACCCCCTGCTTGGCCAGGTCTTCCTGCAGGCTGCCGTACACCACTTCCGACTCATACTGGGCCTTGACCCCGGCCAGATACTTGCGCTCGGCTTCGGGAATCCCCAGACGGTCGTACGTCTTGCGGATTTCGTCGGGAACATCCTCCCAACTGCGTTCCTGACCCTGAGCGGCCTTCACGTAATAGTGGATGTCCTGGAAATCGAGTTGCCGCAACTCGCCGCCCCAGGTGGGGAGG
>JBJTPO010000688.1:0-1868 GCA_046075145.1 Planctomycetota bacterium | reverse complement strand
GCAGGGGCCCAAAAGGGGACAGTCCCCTTCGGGGACTGTCCCCTTTCGATCTCCTTCGGGGACTGTCCCCTTTCGATCTCCTTCGGGGACTGTCCCCTTTCGATCTCCTTCGGGGACTGTCCCCTTTCGATCTCCTTCGGGGACTGTCCCCTTTGGGGACTGTCCCCTTTTGGGCCCCTGCGCACGTTGGGCGAGTCGTCAGGCCTCGGGCTCGATCGTGGCCGACATCGAGCCCTTCGACCGGGCGAGCAGCCGGTCGGCGCCGAAGGCGTGGATCTGGTCCCGCTTGAGCTCGGCATGTTCCCGCGTCGTCGTGAGCACCACTACACGGCCTTCGCGATCCACCTGGCGGGCCAGCTTGAAGCCGGTCTCCAGCGGATGCCCGAACAGTTTCTTCAACATCGCGATCACGTACTGGTAGGTGTGATCGTCGTCGTTCCAGAGCACCACGTGATACCGCGGCTGCCGCTTGGGCCGGGTTTCTTGCTTCGGCCCTGCGGCAGGGACGGCGTCGGCGACGTCCGGCTCGGCGATAGTGGCACTGGCGGAAGCAGTCATCTCTCTGGCACACTCGCTGCTCCAGGACCGCCTCACATGCCCCGGAACGACCCGCATTCTACGGTGCCGGTCGCCCCCGGCCAGCAGTCGCCCTCACGCCCCTCCCGGAGCCCGTGCCCGTGCTCGACCGCCGCTTCGTCGCCGACAACATCGCCCTCGTCGCCGCCAACTGCCAGCGCCGCGGCTCCTCCGCCGACGTGGCCCGGTTTGCGGAACTCGACACCCTGCGACGGCATTTTCAGGCCGACATCGACCGGCTCAACCAGGAAGCCGGACGGGTCAGTAAGTCGATCGGCAAGGCGGCCGACGCGGCCGAGCGGGAGGCCCTGAAAGCGGAAGGCCGGCGGCTGCGGGAGGAGGGGGCGGCGCTGGAGGCCAAGGCGGGGGAAATCGTGGCCGAGGCCGACGCGATCCTGAAGGCGATCCCGAACCTCACCCACCCGTCCGCTCCGGTCGGCGGCGAGGATGCGGCCGTTGAGATTCGCCGCGGGGCGACCCCCGTCCGTTCGTTCGACTTTCAGCCGCTCGACCACGTGGCCTTGGGGGACAAGCTCCGCCTGTTCGACTTCGAGGCGGGGGCCCGGGTGGCCGGTCACGGCTTCTATTTTCTCACGGGCGATGGCGTGCTCCTGGAGCTCGCCCTCCAGCGCTACGCGGTGGAGCTCCTGATGAAGGAGGGCTTCACGGTGATGACCACGCCCGACCTGGCCCGCGACACGATCCTCGAGGGCACGGGCTTCATGCCCCGTGGTCCCGAGACCCAGATTTACTCGATCACCGGTTCCGACCTGTCGCTCGTGGCCACGGCCGAGATCACGCTCGGCGGCGCCTACCACGAGCGGATCTTCGAGGCGGCCGAGCTCCCCCTCAAGCTGTGCGGCATCAGCCACTGCTTCCGCACGGAGGCCGGTGCCCATGGCCGGGCCACGCGGGGGCTGTACCGGGTCCACCAGTTCACGAAGGTGGAGATGTTCGCCTTCACGCTGCCGGGTGAGAGCGAGGCGATGCACCAGCTGCTCCTCGACCTCGAGTGCCGCCTATTCGACGGCCTGGGCATCCCTTACCGGGTGATCGACACCGCCTCGGGCGACCTGGGAGGCCCGGCCTACCGGAAGTTCGACCTCGAGGCCTGGATGCCGGGCCGCGGCGAGGCGGGGGAGTGGGGGGAGGTGACGAGCACTTCCAACTGCACCGACTACCAGGCTCGGCGGCTGGCGATCCGCTACAAGAAGCCGGGCGAGAAGGGGACTCACTTCGTCCACACGCTCAACGGCACCGCGATCGCCATGAGCCGGGCGATCATCGCGATC
>JBJTPO010000687.1:0-1393 GCA_046075145.1 Planctomycetota bacterium | reverse complement strand
ATCACGCCGTCGCCGTAGAGCAACGCCGCCCCGATCACGGCCAGGAGCGTCATTCCCGAGACGCCGCCGATGCCCCGCGGTCCGATCCGATAGCGCTCCGGGACGAGCGCCAGGAGGGCGAGGATGCCCCCTTCGCCGTCGTGGTCGGCCCGCATCACGAACAGGACGTATTTCACCGTCACGACCAGGATCAGCGCCCAGACCATGAGCGACAGGATCCCGAACAGGTCGGCCCGCTCGACCGGTCCGTCGCGGCCCGCGACGATGAGGCATTCCTTGAGTGTGTAGAGCGGACTGGTGCCGATGTCGCCGAAGACGATTCCCAGTGCGCACAACGTGAGGTTCGCAAGGCTCCGCGGAGGATGAGGCGACGGAGGGTGCGTGGAATCCTTCATGGTCGTCATGCGGGCGGGAGACTGACGGCGATCGGCCGCCGGCGGACGCACGCCATGAACCGATGCACCGAAGAATCGACGGATCGCGAAGTGTAGCCGCTCACGGTGCGTGGCGGGTGAAGTGGAGCGTTGGCCGCGAAGCCCTGCAGCCCGGAGTTTGCCCCGGGCCTGTCACTGCATGGAGGCGGTGCGAACGAGCCGTGCTCCTACGCGAGGCCGCGGCGGGTGAGCAGATACTGGTGGAAGCACCAGATCCGTTCCTCGCGGGTGCCGAGGCAGCCCTTGAAGGGCGTGGCCGCCAGGCCCCGCTGAACGGCCGCGAACACGCTCGCATCCTCCCGCTGGATCGCGGTGTTGGCCTGCACGCCATGCCGGGCCACCAGCCGGGCCATCACGCGGGCGAAGGGATTGCGGTTCGTCCCGTCGAGGCTGAACATCCAGGCGAGCGTGCGGCTCGTCGCGGGCCCCGTCGGCAGATAGACCTGGCAGTAGGTGTAGAGGTCGGCGAAGGTGAACACAAGATTCGGGAACACGTGGTGGTGCACGTATGCCGCGGTGTCGGTGCCGCCGCCGAGCCACCCGGCGATCCGCCGCTGCCGCCGCATCAGCGGCGTGTCGCGGCCCATGTCGAAGACGAGCGTCGTGGAGCGGTTCTCGAGGTAGTGCTTCTGGGCCTCCTCGGGGATCATCCCGAAGCCGCCGAGCGTGGTGGGGTGCACCGAGGGCAGGTGATAGGTCTCGACCGTGTTTTCGACCGGGATCTTCCAGTTGCAGTCGAAGTCGGCGGCGTAACGCCAGCGGCACGCGTAGGGCGGCGCGAACGCGGTCGCCACGCGATCGAACCACTCGCCGAGCTGCTCGGCAAGCGACGGGCCCTCGGCCGCGAGCCGCACGAACACCAGCTCGCCGCAGGTGTCGGCGGTGAAACACTGCAACCGGGCGTTTTCCCGGTCGAACGGCTTGAAGCAGCCACCGTCGGGAACCTTGGCGACCTTGCC
>JBJTPO010000686.1:0-8840 GCA_046075145.1 Planctomycetota bacterium | reverse complement strand
CCGTCACGTCGCTCGGGCCAGGGTTCGTCACCACCAGCGTGTACGTCAGCGACGTGCCCGGGATGTCACTCGCCGGACCGCTCTTCACGATCGAGAGATCGCCCACCGAGTCGATCTCGTCGGTCACCGTCGAGGTGTTGTCATCCGGGTCGGGATCCGTCACGTCCGGCGGCGGCGTTACCGTCGCCGTGTTCACGAGCAGCCCCGTCGCCCCCGCCGGAACCGTGCCCGTCAGCGTGAACACCACCGACGCACCCGTCGCCAGCGCCGGGCCCGTCCAGATCCCCGTCAACGGGTCGTACGCCCCGACGCTCACCATGTACCCCACGTTCTCGAGTGCCGGCGTCGTGGTGTCGACCCCCGTAAAACTGTCGATCGTCGTCGGGCCCTGGTTCGTCACCGTGATCTGATAGGTCACCTGCTCCCCGGCCACCGGTTGGCCGCTCGTCCGGATCTTCACCACGTTCAGATCCGCCACCAGTTCAATCACGTCGGTGACCGTGAAGGTGTTGTCATCCGGATCGGGATCGATCACACCCGCCGGGGGCTGGGCTTCGGCCGTATTCACGAGATCACCCCGCGCCTCGCCTGGCACCGTCCCCGTGAGCGTGATCGTCACCGACTGGCCCGTCGCCAGCATCAGGCCCGTCCAGGCACCTGTGGCCGAGTTGTAGGAGCCCATGCTCGGCGCGCCGAAGTTCGCCCCGACGAGCGCCGGCGCCGTGGTGTCGGTCAGCGTGAAGCCCAGGATCGTGCTCGGGCCCTTGTTGGTGACGGTGATCAGGTATTCCACGGGCGCTCCCGCGATCGGATCCCCGCTCGTCCTCGCCTTGAGCACAGCGAGGTCGGCCTCGCCGGTGATCACATCGGTGACGGTGGCCGTGTTGTTGAGCAGGTTCGGATCGGTCACGTCCGGCGGAGGCATCACATCGGCGGTGTTCTGGAGCAGACCCACGCTGGCGGGCGGCACCGTACCGGAGAGCGTGATCGTGACCGACTGGCCGGTCGCGAGCATCAGCCCCGTCCAGGCGCCGGTGCCCGGGTCATACGAGCCGCCGCTCGGCGTGCCGAAGGTCGCGCTGATGAGGCCTGGGGCCGTCGTGTCGGTCAGCGTGAAGCCCATTACGGTCGTCGGACCGTTGTTCGTGACCTCGATCAGGTAGGTGACGGGCAGACCGGCGACGGGCGGATCGCTCGTGCGGACCTTCGTGACGGCCAGGTCGCTGACGAGCAGCAGCACGTCGGTCACGATCGACGTGTTGTTATCGAGATCGGGGTCGGTCACGCCGGCCGGCGGCGCCACCACCGCCGTGTTCTCGAGGTCACCGCGGGCCGCCCCGGGCACCGTCCCCGTGAGCGTGATCGTCACGCTCTGGCCCGTCGCCAGCATCAGACCCGTCCATGAGCCCGTGGCCGAGTTGTAGGAACCCATGCTCGGCGAACCAAACGTCGCCCCGACGAGCGCCGGCGCCGTCGTGTCGAGAAGCGTAAAGCCGAGGATCGTGCTCGGGCCGTTGTTCGTGACGCTGATCAGATAGCTCACGCTCGACCCCGCCACCGGCTCTCCGCTCGTCCGCGTTTTCACCACCGCCAGGTCGGCCACCAGATCGATCTCATCGGTCACGGTCGAGGTGTTGTCATCCGGGTCGGGATCCGTCACGTCCGGCGGTGGCGCCACCGTCGCCGTGTTCACGAGCAGTCCCGTCGCTACGGCCGGAACCGTGCCCGTCAGCGTGAACACCACCGACGCCCCAGTCGCCAGCGCCGGGCCCGTCCAGATCCCCGTCAACGGGTCGTACGCGCCGATGCTCACCATGTACCCCACGTTCTCGAGTGCCGGCGTCGTGGTGTCGACCCCGGTAAAACTGTCGATCGTCGTCGGGCCCTGGTTCGTCACCGTGATCTGATAGGTCACCTGCTCCCCGGCCACGGGCTGGCCGCTCGTCCGGATCTTCACCACGTTCAGATCCGCCACCAACGCGATTGCGTCGGTCACGATCGACGTGTTGTTATCGAGATCGGGGTCGGTCACGCCCACAGGCGGTTCGACCTCGGCGGTGTTCTCGAGATCGCCCCGAGCCGCCCCCGGCACCGTCCCCGTGAGCGTGATCGTCACCGACTGGCCCGTGGCCAGCATCAGACCCGTCCATGAGCCCGTGGCCGAGTTGTAGGAACCCATGCTCGGCGAGCCGAAGGTCGCCCCGACGAGCGCCGGCGCCGTCGTGTCCGTCAGCGTAAAGCCGAGGATCGTGCTCGGGCCGTCGTTGGTCACCGTGATCAGGTACGCCACCGCGGCACCCGCAACCGGGTCACCGCTCGTCCGCGCCTTCACCACCGCCAGGTCGGCCTCGGGCAGAAGGATCGTGGTATCGGTGGCGGTGTTGTTGGTGGGGTTCGGGTCGGTGAAGCCCGGGGGTGCCGTCACCGTGGCGGTGTTCGAGAGCGTGCCGCGGGCGGTCCCCGCGATGGTCGCGGCCACCGTGAAGGTGGCGGTGCCGCCGGCCGCCAGGTTCACCGCCGCGTTCGTGATCGGACCGCTACCCGCCATGGGTCCGGAGCCGCCGGCGTAGGCGACGCTCCACGACACGTCCGTCAACTCTGGTGGGAAGGCGTCGTTGACGAGTGCCCCGGTCACGGCGCTCGGCCCCGAGTTGGCCACCACGATCGTGTAGATGAGCCCCGTGCCCGGCACGTCCGTCAGCTGGCCGTCAGTCTTCGTGATCGAGAGGTCACCCGTGGGCTTGAGCAGCGTCGTGTCGGTCGAGGTGTTGTTGCCAGGATTGGGGTCGAACACGCCGCTGGGCACGCCGACGGTCGCGGTGTTCAGGAGCGTCCCGGTGGCCGCCTCATCGATCGTCGTCGTCACCGTGAACGTGGCACTCGAGCCGGACGGCATCCCGAGCAAAACACTGATGTTGCCCGTGCCCATCATCGGACCGCTGGCGCCGCCGGCGTAGACCGCCGTCCAGCTCACGCCGTCGAGCGCAGCCGGAAAGGTGTCGTTCACCGGGACACCCGTAACACTGCTCGGCCCGGCATTCGTCACCGTGATGGTGTAGACGAGCGACGTGCCGGGAATATCTTCGAGCTGGCCGTCGGTCTTCGTGATGGCAAGATCAGCGAACTTGGCGCACGTCACCGTGGCGGTCGCGGGGGCGTCGTCCTTCGTGTTGAGCGTCGTATCGATCTGGATGCTGCCCACCCGACCAACCGAACTGTTCACGTAGACTCCGGCCACCGCCGGCATCACCGCCTTGAACGTGAGCGTGGCCGAGCCGGTCGCTGGCACGGGGAACGGTCCAAGCCAAGTGAGCTTGCTGCCGGAGATCGTCGGGTTACCGATCGGGAGGCCGGCGAAGGTGGCGCTCCCGGGCACGTAGACGGTCCCCGGCGGGAGCGTGTCGCGGATTGAGTCGAGCGATGCGGGCCTCGTGCTCGAGTTCGTGAAGGTGAGTGAAAACTCCACCGTCGCGCCCGTGTCCGGCACCGTGATCGCGGGAGCCGGAGGATCCATGCTTCCGGCTGGTGCCACGAGCTTTTGGAGCAGCAGCGGGTTGGTGACGGCCGGCACCGGCGGAAAGAGCACGCCGATCGGCTGGTCATGCTTCCACTGAAGGTTGCGGCCGACGAACTGCGTCGGCGAGACGGGCGTCTGGGTGGCGATCACGTCCACCACCCGGAACGTGTACACGGCCGTGTACGGATTGCTCGACGCCGACGAGAAGCCGGTCAGAAACAGCTCGTCGGTCACGGTCCGGGCATTGGTACCGGTGATCGTAACCGTCATGGTCTCGAGCTCGAACACCGCGGGCTGCCACGTGTTGAAGGTATCGGGGGTGAACAGCACCGAGTCGCCACCCGCCTGGCCAAGGTCGCCTGTCACCGTCATGGCCAGGGTGCCGCCCAAGACCGGGCTGGCCGTGTCGTAGGACACGCTAAAGACCTTGTTGGCACTGGCCTCGATCGTCTGCGCCACGCGATTGAAAGTGACCGGGGCTGTCGCCCCGGGGATCAGCGTGCCACCGTCCCGCGGGTCGCCGTTGTAGACACTGATCACGTGCGACTGAGGCGTGGTCGTGCTGCCCGTCGCCGTCAGATAGAACCACGCGCGGTCGGTCTCACCGGGATCGAGTTGGCCAAGATGGTAGACACCGTCCTCGTTGGGTGAGAGATTGAGCACACCCCCGGTGAAGTCGTGAGCCTGCACCCAGACATCGGCGTAGGTGACGGCGTTGTTGTTGGTGATCGCGTAGCCCGAGTATTCGCTGTCGAGGACGCGACCTTGCCCAGTATCCACGAAGAAGAATCCGTTCCCGGTGATGGGAGTCACATCGACGGCCAGCGCGAGTCGCCGCTCCAAGCCCTCGGCGGCCCCGACGACAGGCGCGCGCCTCCGCCGCTGGAGCCGTTTCGCGAGTCGGTTCGCGGGGCCGCGGAGGCCGGCACGCGCGTCGGTCGCGGCCAACTCGGCCTCGGCGAGCGGGGCCCGGGCCACGGGGGCGGTGTGACGGCGAAAGGGAGCGAGAAAATCGCGGGCGAGAAGGCTCATGGCTCGGATGCTCCGGGGTGGCTCGTGCAGACTCGCGGGGTTGGCGAAATCACCGCCCGGAAAACGAAAAAGCCGGCGCGAATGACTGCCCGAGGGCGTTCACTCGCGCCGGCTCACGCGTGGCAGAACCTCCCGGCGGCGCCAGGCTGTTCCTTCCAGTCGTTTTCCGAACGCTTCGTTGTGTTGTCGCGACGAGTGAGCCGGCCCGCGGCCCCGTGGCCGCCTGCGATTCACCCGTCAACCGATTGGTACGCGCGGCCGTTGCGGTGAGGCAAGCCACCCCGCCGAAAAATCGCGGCCGCGGAGCCGGATCCCTCCTGGATCGCGATTCCGATTACCATCGTCGCGTGATGGACAGCGCCTCAAACCTTCGCCCTTCATGTGGCAGCGCCCTCGGGGCCTTGCTCCTGCTCACGCTGGTGCCGGCCGGAACGGTCGCGGTCGCGGCAGCCGAAGACCTCCGGGCGATCGAGGGCTGCACGCTCGTGGCCGCCGACTGGGCCGACGGCGACAGCTTTCGCGTCAAACTTCCCGACGGCGAGGAACTGACGATCCGGCTCTACGGGGCCGATTGCATCGAGCACCACGTGTCGGACGAGACCGACGCCCGCCGGCTCCGCAGCCAGCGCCGCTACTTCGGGCTCACGCGGGTGAAGCCCGATCCGGCCGCCGCGATCGACTTCGCCAAGGAACTGGGCCGGCAGGCGACGGTCGAGACACGCGACTTTCTGTCCCGACCCTTCACGATCCACACGAGTTTCGCCGATGCTCGGGGTGACGCCCGGTTCGCGCGGGTCTACGCCTTCGTGTTCGACGCCGACGGCCGCGACCTGGCCGCCCATCTCGTCTCCAAGGGCCTGGCGCGGGCCTTCGGTGTGAGCCGCAGCACGCTCGTCGGCGAATCGGCCGAGGACTACCGCGAGATGCTCGCGGATCTGGAACTGCGGGCGGCTGCGGCCGGCGAGGGAATCTGGGCCCACACGGACTGGGACTCACTCCCGGTCGAGCGGCAACGTGAGCGGGACGAGGAGCGGGAACTCCAGGCAGCCCTCGGCAAGGGCGAACTCCCGGCCGGCTTCACGGTGGAGATCAACTCGGCACCGTTGAGCGAGTTGACGAGGCTCCCGGGCATCGGCGAGACGCTCGCCAACCGGATCGTCGAGAAGCGGCCCTATGCCCGGCTCACCGACCTGCTGGAGGTCGAGGGCATCGGCCCGGCCACCTATCGGCGGCTCAAGCCCATGCTGCGGCTCGAGCCGGCCGAGTAGTGACGGCCCTCACTTCTGCCGGAAGACGAACACGCCCCGCTTGTTTGCCACGGCGATGTCGGCCTTGCCGTCGCCGTTGAGATCGGCCACGGTCACCTGCGTGCCCACGCCGCTGTCGTCGTCGATCAGGTGCGGTTCGAAGCTGGCCCCGCCCTTGCCGTCCCGCACCAGCCGAAACCAGTAGAGCACCGGCGCGGCGTTGGGCTCCGGATCTAAGGTCGGCCCATGGGCCCAGCGCCGCTTGCCCGTCACGACGTCGATCAGGCCGTCGCCGTCGATGTCGCCCGCGGCGAGGGCATGGAGCTGGCTGAAGCACACTCCCTGCGGGCTCTCCTCCGGCTTGCTGCCCACGAAGCGGTGCTCGGTGAACGAACCGTCGGCCTGCTGCCGGAACCAGCCCAGGCCGTACCCGTGGGCGTCGTAGCTCGTGACCACGTCGCGCTGCCCGTCGCCATCCACGTCATAGACGAGCATCTGCGCTCCGCCGCGAGCCCCGGCCGGCCCGAACGGCCCGGGGTGGAACGGCCAGATCGAGTCGTCGGGCGTGCTCGCCGGCTGCTCGAACCAGCCGTCTTTGGTGAGGATGTCGATCCGGCCGTCGCCGTTCACGTCGCCCGCCCCGGCCCCGTGCGTGTAGCGGAAATACTTCTGGTCGTTCTCCGGCGAGCGGGGCGTGATCGGCCGAAACCGGGCCTTGGCCAAGGGCTTCTGCCAGTCGACCTCGGCGAAGCCCAGCCGGCCGCCGAGCTCCGGGCCACTCGACTGACAGAACAGCTCCGGCTTGCCGTCGCCCGTGATGTCGAGCAAATCGGGTGACTCACCGTCGGCCACGGCGAACACGGCGTGCTTGGCCCACGGCTCCGACCGGCCCTGCGGGTTCACGAACACGAGGGCCGGCTCACCCGGCAGGTCATAGACGAGAATGTCCTGCCAGCCGTCGCCGTTGAAGTCATGGGCGAACATGGGGAAGTAGTTGGAGTAGCCGAGGGCCGGATCGTAGGGCGTCTTCGCCGGGCCGTCGGCGTTCTCCCGCGGCGGCGTGTACTCCGTGCGGCGCGCGAAGTCGGGCCCGTGCCAGATGCCGTTACCGGCCGCGATATCCGCGTGGCCGTCCTGGTCGAAGTCGGCCACGCAGCAACCCTCGGCCACGAACCGCTCCGTGAGCACCTGCTTCTCGAAAGCCGGCTCGGCGGCCTGTCCGGACGCGACCAGACCCAGCAAGCCGATCATCAACGACGCCTTGCATCGCACGGGCAGCCTCCCCCTGACTCCGTGGCCGGCTGGAAGCTTGCCGCGGATCGGGGTCGCTGCGGCCACGGCGTCGAGCCGCGCCTGCTCCCGCACGCACTCCGCCGGAATCAGCTCGGCCTCGGTGGAAGTTGGCGAGGGAGCCGCAGCCGCGGGTGCGGCCATCGGGACCAGGGCGATCACCGACCGGTGGCGCCACACCCGATTCGTCATCACCATCGTGGTCATCGCCTCGTGTGTTTGTGCATCGGGGATTGACGGTCGTGGGGCAGACTTGCAGTCTGCGTCGATTCGCGTCGGGCAGCGCCAGTCGCTGGAGTTCCCGCCGCCGCCGGCATGCTCCAAACTCCCCCGACGGTGCTCACGCCCGTGGGGAATGCCGCGACCCGCCCCTGGCGGCCCACTGCAGCCGTTGTTTACCATGATCACGAGCCGCCACCAAGCAAGAGCCTGCGCAGTTTCATGCACGACGACGGCCAGGATCGCGCAGGGCCACCGATCGGCCCGGTGCTGCCGCCAGTTGGTCAGGCGGCCCTTCGGAAACGTGGCAGCGGGATTCCATCCCGCTGGATCCGGTCATGGAGCGACCGAACGGCGGGCGCCGAACGACGCGCGCAACCGGCCTTCACGCCGCGGCACGACGGGGCGGGGCCAGCTCGAAGTCGAGCCTAAGGGGACAGTCCCCTAGCGAGCCTAGGGGACTGTCCCCTGGCGAGCCCACCCGACTGCCTTCACGCCGCGGCACGACGGGGCGGGGCCAGCTCGAAGAGCGAGAACAAGTCGTCGGCCGTGAGGCCTGCGCTCGTCGGCCCGTCGGCCTGGGCGAGGATCGTCTCGGAGAGGTCACGCTTCCGGCGGAGCACCTCGTCGATCCGTTCCTCGATCGTGCCCGCGGAAAGAAACCGCGTCACGGTCACGGCGCCGGCCGCCCCGATCCGATGGGCCCGGTTGATCGCCTGGTCCTCCACGGCCGGGTTCCACCAGCGGTCGAAGAGGAAGACGTACTGCGCGAACTGCAGGTTCAGCCCCACGGCCCCGGCCCCGTAGGAGAGCAGCAGCACCGAATGGTCGCGGCTCTCCTTGAACCGCCGGATCGCCTGGTCGCGGGCGGCGGTGGACATCCCGCCGTGGTATTCGATCGCACCGAAGGGGGCGAGGTTCTCCCGCAGCCGGCCGAGCGTCTCCACCCACTGGCTGAACACGAGCGCCTTGCGGCCGCTGGCCTGCACCTCCTCGAGCTCGGCCGTGAGCCGCTCGAGCTTCGCGCTCTCGCCGGTGGCGGTATCGAAGTTGCAGATCTGCTTGAGGCGGAGCACGAGTTCGAAGACATGCTGGATCGTCGCCTCGCGACCCATGTCGGCAAGCCGGAGTACACCCTCTTCCTCGGCTCGCCGGTAGGTCTCTCGCTGCTCGGCGCCGAGCTCGATCCGGGCGTCGCGGTCGAGCCGGGGCGGCATCTCGGTGAGCACCTTGTCCTTCGTGCGGCGCAGGATGTGGTCGGTGACGGCGGCGGCCATCGCCCTCGGGGTCATCCGGTCATTGATCTGGCCGGGATCGACGAACTCGAAAATCCCCACCAGGTCGTCGGCCGAGTTTTCCACCGGCGTGCCGGTCAGGGCCCAGCTGCGGCGGCGGTCGAGGCTCACGATCGCCCGGTTGGTCTGGCTCGACTTGTTCTTGATCCGCTGGGCCTCGTCGAGCACCACCAGATCGAACGCCAGACCGAGCTCGGCCACGAGATCGCGGTCGCGGACGAGCACCTCGTAGTTGGCGAG